>JAHYJA010000256.1 GCA_019429325.1 Bacteroidales bacterium | reverse complement strand
GGGGTAATTCTCCTGCGGGCCGCGTCCGTACCACTCGACATTATCCAGAGATTTGTCAAGAACCCAATCCATACCTACCCTGGGCAGCCATGAAGGCATATCGCCGTCAGGGATAACAGTGTGATCGACAGTCATTTCCCCGTCGCCTCTGATAAGATAACTTATATGGTTACGGAATACTCCTCTTCCTGTCGCCAGAATAGTCAGATTCTTAACCTCCACTTTGATTTCAAAATCATTAAGATGATCGACAGAGACCTTTTCTGTTACAGTTTTCATTTTATCAATCCCGGCTGAATACCATTCAGTTGATGCAAATCGCCCAAAACCATCAGTTTTGTGTTTATTATTTGAGCTCCAGAATGCCCATTCATCAGTTTCATTGGCCAGCGGTGCACGCCATACATTCAATGCGGGCCCTTTATGTATCATTTCCTTCTCTTTATAACTGAGCGATATCAGATTACCTGTGCTCTTTTCAAAAACATATCTGAAATCTTTGCCGGAGATTATGATTCTGTCCTTATCATCCTTTGCTTCAACAGGCATAGGCGCCGGATCGGATGAACCGCTGAAAGGAACGAACCATGGAAGTTCAAGTTGTTCCCAGGCTATTTCAAAACCAGGCCCGGCCCAATTGGTTCTTTCTTTCTGTTTGAAACTTAAAAAGAGCCTGTATTCTCTTCCCTCTTTAATCAATGGCTTTTTAAACGGTATTGTAATCACTGCTTTCTCCTGGGGTTCAAGGTCAATAACAATTCTTCCTCTTTCAATAAGTTCATTGTCTGCCTTGACTATCCACTCTGTTTCGATATTTTTCAGATTTGTAAAATGATACCTGTTGCTTACTTCAACCCTTCCGCCAGCAGCCGATATCAGTTTTACCGAAACCGGTTGTCCCGATTTTTTTATCTGCCACATCTCAGGTTGCGGGCGCCTGTCGGGCCATATTGAGCCATATGTTCTGGCTCCTATCCCGTAACTGAAAAACTCACCCCCTATTCTGAATGTCTCAAAATCAAGCCATAGAGCAGCTTTACTTTTCAGATCTGCAGATGGATCCTCCAGAAGATTCAGGGGTACATGATCAGGAAATACTCCTGCCTGGTCGATTATTGCATCGCATATATAAACATCTGTTTCCTGTCCGTGTATCTCTGCATTTCTTCCTATGTTCAAAGGGAAAGGGGTATTTCTTATGTTGCTGCTAACAGGAATGACAGCACTTTTTATCCCGTCAACTGACAGCGACATCTCACTTCCATTGTACCAGGCTGCGATGTGATGCCAGTTGTATTCCCAATCCTCAGGCAGGGCGATCTGCACTTTGTGCTTTTTGCCTGTTGTAAGATAAAACTCAAGGGAATCGCTTCGCACCTGACGCAAACCGAATTGCCAGCTTCCTTTTGTCATGTAGGTTCCGGATGAACTGCTGAGCGACCGTGGAAAGACCTTCATTGACAGTGTAAGTTTGTTCCCGCTGATTTCAAGGGCTTCATCACGATATACTTCCACCCACTGATCGTGGCCATTGAGATCTATTCCCTGACCGTCTGACCCGGGTACAAGCTTTGCCCGCCCCATCACATTTACCTGTATCTTATTATCCGATGAATCCTCAAGCTCAACAACCTTTTCAGTGATCCCGGTGCTGACAAAATCCCAGATAGCACCACCCATGCTGCGGTCGTGGTTATAGAATATCTCCCAGTAGTCGTCGAGAGCGCCGCCCCCGTTTCCTGTCACGGCAAGGTACTCGTCGAGAAAGGAGGGCCGGGGATCGATATCTGCCGGAACGAGCATTACATCGGTTATAAGGCTGTGCAACCCGGGGTAGCGGGGGCCTATAATATCTTCACATTTATGGGCAAAGGCATTGCCTCCGTACATCCAGTAACGCGTTTTATCATACTTTTTGCCCTCATCAATAACTGCACAGATATTATCTCCCTCACCGCTTTCATTACCGGCGCTCCAG
>JAHYJA010000081.1 GCA_019429325.1 Bacteroidales bacterium | reverse complement strand
GGCCGGAATTAAGCAGGATTTTAATTAAATGTAGAGAATTTCTCCCCCCCCGGGGGGAGATTAAGAGGGGGGCCGGAATTAAGCAGGATTTTAATTAAATGTAGAGAATTTCTCCCCCCCCCGGGGGGAGATTAAGAGGGGGGCCGGGAGAATAATCAATTCTCCTTCGGAGGAATAATATTCCTGTAATGCCAGTACCTGTCAAGGATCTCGGTAACAAAGGCGATCGATTCTTTTCCCCTGAAGTAGCCGCTTTTCACATCAGCATCGTTATAATACTGCGGCTCGGATTTCTTCTGGAGCCATACGGCAACACTACCATCCCACTTCTGCGGATCCATCCCATTCTTCTCTGCAAGAATCATTGCATCAAGCACATGGCCCGGACCAGCATTATATGAAGCCAGGATGAATTTAAGCCGTTCATTCTCGTCTGCAATCTTCGGATCAAAAATTGTATGAAGCCAGTTGATGTACCTGGTTCCGGCTTTTAGATTTTCCTGCGGCGAAGATGTAATATCAATCCCATAGTTTGCACCGGTGGCAGGCATTAACTGCATGAGTCCGTAGGCGCCGGCCCATGAAACAACATCAGGCATGAAGCGCGATTCCTGGTATATCAGTGAGGCCAGCAGGCGCCAGTCCCAGTTGATGGTTTCGCTGTAAGTCTTGATCATTTCGTCCCATTGCGACACCCTGCCTGTATTAAGTGAGTAGTAATCGCTCCTGACCATCGCACTCGACCTGGAATTCCTGAAGTATTTTGCATACAGGAAAGCATAAGTCCGGGTTCCTTTATATGATCTTATCCATTCATTCAGCTCTTGCAGGAGCAGTTCGGATTTCTCCTTTCTCAACCCCCATGCGATCCTCTGCGGAAAACTTACCGGTGTATTAACATCGATATCAGGATAATATGTGGAGTTGACGCGCGCAAGATTCTCATCGCAGATGGCCAGATCGATCTCCCCCCTGGTAACCAGCTTTATAAGCTGTTCCATGTCATACGGCACCTCAATGATTGTTATTGAATCGCCAATCTCGGAGGCAAGTGCCCTCAGGCGCTCTGCATGGGCAGAACTTTCCTGAACATAGACAGTTTTACCTGCAAGATCAAGCTGACTCCGTATCAGATTATTATCCAGCGTGGACAGTGTCATGTTCCGCCAGTTCTCAGGTTTACGCTGAACCAGGACCTGTCTTGTCTCATCGATAGCTTCACTGAAGAGTATCTCTTTCTTCCTTGATTCATTAACTGTAAGTCCAATGGCAAGCAGATCGGCTTCGCCGGAATTCAGCATCTCAAAAGCACGACTGAGCTGATTCTCTGTCCTGATCTCCAGGTCTATCCCTAAATAGTCCGAGAAAGCATTCAGCATTTCGTAATGGAAGCCCATAGGCTCACCCCTGTAAAGAAAATAGCTTGTCGAATTGAAATCGGTTATTGCTACAAGCTTACCCCTCTCTCTAATCTCATCAAGATCCGCTGTGTATTTATTTTCCGGTGAGGCATGATTGCATGCCTGAAACAGAAGAACCGGTAACAGAAGAAGCAGAAGGAATACTGAGTGTCTCTTTATATTATTATTGTATTTGTCTGACATCAACTTTAAAATTTGCGGGTGCAAAGATACGATATTTTTTTAATCATAAAAAGTCCATGCGACCCCATACCGCAACATCCTGATATTCATCGGGTAAGATGGTATCATATAATAATCATAACCCGATATGCCTGAATTAACATGGTCGAGCATGACCAATATTCTGGTCCTTTTAAGTTTCAGATTAAGAAAGACGTTCAGGAAAGGGTAATTACCGGCCGTTTCCTGGTCCTGCCGGTAATATCTTCCTGTTGCTGGCATATAGGCATAGGGGTGATAAAGCGTATGAATTGTCAGGTCGGCTCCTATCTGGAATCTGAGTCTCCCATCGGTGGACCTGAAGATGAACAGATGTTCAAAAAAACCAGCGGTCCTCATGGAGACAAAGGGAAGGTCAAGGATCTGCCGGTTGCTTGACTGCTGAAGAATGATGTCAGTTGCAAGATGGAACTTCCATGCAGTAAACTCCTTGCTTACTGCAAGAGCGGCCACCGAAAGCCCTCCGGTGTGCTGCGACGGAACTGCGCTGAGATCAAAATCGGTATAATTATCGATCAGGGCGTAATTGAACTTCAGAAGGGTTTTTCGGGCAGGATAAGAAATGACTGTCCCGATATCAGTCCTTAGTTCCTTGTCCAGATCCGAATTCCATTCGAAATGGTTCCCTCCCCACTGCTGGTACCAGAAGGAAGGCCGTGTATTGGATAGACTGCCCGTTATCACCAGGTCAGCCCTTCCCTTCTTCAGGTCAAAGGATTTGGTTATTTCACCGTCGAGCCTGAAATCACCTGCCCTGTATCCTGTAAGGAAAAGCTCCCCTGTGGCTGTCCACCGGAATTTTTCCCCGATATTGTTGTACAACCTCCCTGTAAGTGCGTTATTGCCGTGGCGCCACGTGGCAGTGTCTGCCAGGAGTGTGTCGTGAGTCGGTATTATCTGGCTGTATTTCAGCAACTCATTCCGGAACCCGAAACCGCCGCCGAGGCGGAATTTCCTGGTTTCATCCGTGGAGAAATCGAACCGCACCGTGTTTTTCAATATCCGGGAATAGAGCGAATCGAAGGTCACACTCTGGCTGATAAACACGGTATCGTAGAATCCCGAAGCGGGGTAACTGTCAGAATAGGTTCTGCGGTTGTTCTCCAGCACAGCGATATGTGAAAAAGTGCCGCTTAGCCTGAAGGAACTGGTGCTTCCGGTTTGCAGAGTGTCAGCCGGAGAGCTCTTTCCTCCCCCAAGCGTATATCTTTGCACCAGAAGGATTGAGTTGTTCTTAAGTTCGCTCTTCGCTTTGTTCAGACCTCCCAGATTCACAGCAACATCGCGGGTCTCAAACTGACTGAGCTGTTCCTTATCTGTAATCCCTCCGTTTTCGAAGGCAATATGTTTATTGATGCCGGCCGAAAAATAGAGTTTATATTTATCACCCGTATAGGAAGTGAAGAATGTGAAGTTCTTGTTATCTGCTCTTTGATAACTGTATTGACCGAGATTATAGACAATATCGTATATAAGGCCGAAGTTGAGGAATCTGCTGACATTCTGGGAATGTCTGACCCTGAACGTCTGCTCGGCAGTATTTCTCGCTCCCCCGTAGGTCCAGACAAGTTCGGTGAAAGGTACTTGCGTGTCCATGAATATTGTCCGGTCGGAAAGGTACATGAGGGGATAGTAATAAGAGTAAAGAAATTGTTCAGGGTGGATGATCCGGTCAAAAAAGCTTACCTGGTACAAGGGCAATCCGTAATTGCCCGGAGATGCATTGACAGGCGAATATCTGTCAGTGAGCCTGTAACGGTTAAACAGTGAGAAAACCGTGTCAAATTCAACTGGCCTCTCCCCGGTAAAATCCTGTGTGAGGCTCCATTGACTTATTATCCTTGGTTCTTCAGAAATCTGATCCTGTGCACTTAAGGCTGATGCAAATGCAATTAAAAAGAGTAATATAAGATTTCTGGTCATCAGCAGTAAATATATGCATTACCCTACACTTATAAAAGTGGTAGAGATTGTCTCATAAGTCCAAATTAATTTAACCACAAAGGACACCAAGGAAAACACAAAGGAAACAAAGGATTATCAACCAGGATTATATGCTTTGTGTCCTTAGTGCTTACTTTGAGGCCTTAGTGGTTAAAAGTATTTACCGGTCTGCATGGTCTCCTTAATCGACATTATCGTTCAGGTAGGCATTATTCTCCCTGAGAACAGGTTCATTGTCATCACCGGAGGTAAGCGTGAATTTTGAAACCCTGCTTTCCTTTATTTTATCCGGATTACGGATCGACATATTCCTTCTTATATATGCCGGGACATCTTCAAATGTGTCAATATTGTCCTTCAGTGTTTTGCCGGAAAGTCCCTCTTTCTTGAGAATATTCTGCATATGCTTCACCTTCTTCAAGGTTACCTGGGCTTTTTCCTTTGAATCGCAATCCTCCTCCGGGTTTTCACTTCCCGTTTCACCCGTATCACCTGAATGTTCGAAGCTGAAATCAAGTTTTCCCTGCATTTGCGGATCTAAGCTCGTGATGATTGACTTTTTTGTCTTATCGTGTACCGTGAACACATCGCTGCTTTTTTCCGTGATGGCCCCCACCGGAACAGGGTTTCTTTCTGAAAAAAGCTCAACTGTCTCCTTAGGTCTGCTTTTATAAGGCGTTAAGATACTGGCAGCTTCAAAACCTGTAGCAATTACGGTAACACTGATCTTTCCGCTAAGGTTTTCATCCTGTGATAATCCTCTTATTATCAGGGCATCTTCTGATGCCACATCGTACATATAATCGGTAATCTCTCCCAGCTCATCCATTGTCAGTTCGTGTTCTCCGAGTCCTGATGAGATGTTGAGCAATATGCTCCTGGCACCTGTTATATCGTTTGAATTCAGAAGCGGAGAATTAAGGGCATTCTCGATGGCATTGAGAGCCCTGTTCTCACCCTCCGCGACACCCATCCCCATCACAGCCACCCCTGAATCTTTCATAACAGTTTCCACGTCAGCGAAATCGACGTTTATATAACCGGCTACCGTAATGATCTCGGCAATGCCCTTTACTGCAGTTGTGAGAATATCATCGGCTTTTGAAAAAGCTGTTGAGACACCCTGGTCTCCGTAGATCTCCCGGAGTTTCTCATTATTGATAACAAGGAGTGAGTCCACATGATCCTTGAGCTCGTCTATCCCCTCAATAGCGTATCTGATACGCATTTTGCCTTCCGATTTGAACGGGATGGTCACAACGGCAATGGTCAGCAGGCCGGCATCCCTGCACGCCCTGGCAATAACAGGTATTGCACCGGTACCGGTGCCTCCTCCCATCCCTGTGGTAATAAACACCATCTTTGTGTTACCCGAGATGGCATCCATGACGTCGCTGAGGTTTTCAAGGGCGGCCTGTTTGCCTACCTCAGGCTTACTACCCGCTCCGCGTCCCTCGGTAAGCGCCTCGCCTATCTGAACTTTCACCGGAACAGGGCTCCTTGCAAGGGCCTGATGGTCAGTGTTGCACACCACGAAATTCACGTCTTTAATGCCTTTCTCGAACATGTGATTAACTGCATTATTGCCGCCGCCACCTACACCAAGGACCTTAATAATGGATGATCTTTCCACGGGGAGATCAAAATTCATTAAATCGTCAGTCATTGTATTGCTTTTTAAATGTTTATCAGCTTATTTTTTGATCCTCAACCTCAAATATCTTTGAAAGCATCATCTTGATCTTTTCCGTCAGGGGAGTTCTTTCTTCTGCTTTCACGGTTGTTTCTTCCCCTTTTATTTCTTCGGGGATTTCACTGATCTCAGTTCTCCTGTAATCATCGCCTTTTCCTGCCAGGAAAGATTTCTTATAAGTGTCGAGGTAATCAAATCCACGCATGATCAGGCCCACACTTGTTGCGTACATAGGCTGATTTATTTCATTTTTTGCAAGGCCCGCCAGGTGCTCATTTGGCACGCCGATCCTTACATCCATGGCTGTCTTGAATTTCATCAGCTGCGGAAGATGCCTGAGCATGGCGCCTCCCCCGGTTATAACGACGCCGGCAGCCAGCTTGTCGGCGTAACCCGAATTCTGTATCTCAAAGTTTATTATATCGATGATCTCTTCCATCCTCGACTGGATTATATAGGCAAGGCTCTTGAAGGAGATCTCCTTGGGTTCCCTCCCGCTTATGCCGGGAATTGATACCACCTTATCCTCGGGAGCGATATCACCCAGGGCGGATCCGTACTGCAGCTTCAGCTGCTCCGCATGCCTCTGAAGGATAGCACACCCCTCCTTTATATCCTTTGTTACGACATTTCCGCCGAAAGGGATCACAGCGGTGTGACGGATAATATTATCGTAATATACTGCAACATCGGTTGTGCCTCCGCCGATATCTACCAGAACCACCCCTGCCTCCTTCTCATCGTCGGTAAGAACCGCATCCGACGAGGCAAGAGGTTCAAGTATCATGTCCTTTACGATCAGGTTTGCCTTCCTGATACATTTTTCAATGTTCTTGGCCGCTGCCACCTGCCCGATGACTATATGAAAATTAGCTTCAAGCCTCCTGCCGCACATGCCAATCGGGCTCTTAACTCCCGTTTCATTGTCGACAATAAAATTCTGGGGGATAACATGTATGATCTCCTCACCTATGTCAATATGGATCTTATGCATGTCCTCGATCAGCTTAAAGACTTCCTCCTTCCTTATTTCATCTTCATAAGCATCCCGCATGATATAGCCCCTGTTCTTCATACTCTTGATATGCTGACCGGCTATACCCACAAAAACCTCCGAAAAAGTGACCCCTGACCTTTTCTGAACATCCTCAACAGTTGTTTCGATGGCGTTTACTGTCTCTTCAATATTGAGAACCACGCCTCTCTTCACTCCTTTTGAAAGTGCCTTGCTGAGACCGAGAATTTCAATCTTGCCATTCTCGTTTCTTGAACCGACAATTGCCACAATTTTTGTGGTCCCGATGTCAATTGCTGCTACAAACTGTTCCTTGTTATTCATACTCATAGATATGGTTGTTTTTAATTATCTTCTTTTGCATACTACCTGATCCTTATATTTCAGATTTATAACAGAATACCTGTTCCATCCGACTTCAGGCAGAACCTTGCGGTAAAATGCTTCAAGGTTGTTCAGCTTAATTCTGAAATCGTCTGCAGGGCCAAGGTGGATCACATGGTTACCGACCCTTGGCACAAGGTCTATCTCATTATTATTGTCAACATAGATCTGGTCGATCTGCGCCGACCAGAAACTGTTGGTCCTTATGTAATCGACCAGATAAAAAATATCGCGTAATACCGTTTCCCTGATGCTCGTATCAAGCACGCTTACACCGCTGAGCATTGACGAAGTGATATTGACATTTCCCCCGACAATGTGCAGCCTCGGAGTATAGAGATTTCTCCTCCGAACCACAAAACCTTCATCATCAATATAATAATCGCTTCCGTTCAATGCCATAACCCTCATGACCGGATTACGCTGATCAGCATACACATGGAGAGTTCCGTCAATACCCATGTAAACTTCGGCAACCCTTAGCTCCTTCAGGGTCCTTATCCTGTTCTCTATTTCCTCTGCTGAGACCTCCCTCACCTGGCGCCCGAGTACGCCTCCGGGACTGTTGTTTATTATGTTCCGTATCTCCTTTTCTGTAACAAAATTATAATCAGCCGAATCGATAATGGCTATCTCAATGGCACAGCATGGCCTCGAATATGACAACCCGGTGAAGTATGCCGGAATGACAAACAGGTAGAGTGTCGGGAAAAGTGATAATATTTTTAAACCCTTCTTCATTTCATCACCCCCCTCTTGAGCTTTTCTTCAATCTTACCCACCAGGGTGTCAATACTGCCCGCCCCTATGGTTAACAGGATATCGATATTGTTCACATCCAGTTTATCAGGCAGATCTTTCATTTCAAACATCTGCTTTTTCGCTGATCTCATTCTCCTGAAGATCAGTTCTGATGTAACACCTTCTACAGGCTCCTCCCTTGCCGGATATATCGGAAGAAGAATAACCTCATCAAGCATGTCGAGTATTTCTGCAAATCCCTCCGCATGGTCCCTTGTCCGCGAGAAAAGATGCGGCTGAAAAATGGCTGTTATTTTCCTTTCACCGAAATATTCCCTGACTGAAGTGACGAAAGCCCTTATCTCCGCGGGGTGGTGTGCGTAGTCATCAATATAAACCAGTCCGGGCAGGTTGACCCTGATGTCAAAGCGTCTTTTTACACCCTGAAACAAAAGAACCGCCTTTCTGATCTCCTGCTCTGTCACACCGCAAATCAGTGCCACCGCAATTGCTGCCGTCAGGTTGGCTATGTTAATGATCCCGGGAAAGGCGAACAGAAGGTTCTCCATAACACCCTCCGGAGTTTGTATACTGAACCTGTAATGATCCCCCTCCCTCTCAACAGCAAATGCCCTGTAGTCAGCATCCTCTTCGAACCCATAGGTGCGGGTTTCCAGTGAAGGGGGAATTATCAGTCGCGGGGTTATGCTTCTGCTTGCAATCAGCTTGCCACCGGTCCTGATCTTGCCAATGAACTCATTATATGCCCTTACCATTGAGTCATGATCCCCGTAAATATCAAGATGGTCGGGATCGAGCGATGTTATCACTGCTATCAGCGGTGAGAGCTGATGGAATGACCGGTCATATTCATCAGCTTCAATTACTGTATATTTTCCTTCTCCAAGCAGAAGGTTTGAATCGTAGTTTTTCGAGATACCTCCGAGGAAGGCAGAGCAATCTGTTGCTGACTGTTTGAGAAGGTGGGCCGTCATTGTTGAGACCGTCGTCTTTCCATGCGTCCCGGCTACTGCAATGGTATCGGTCTGTGATGATATCTCACCCAGCACCTCCGCCCTTTTGCAGATAGTGTAACCCATGGTCCTGAACCATGTCAGTATGCTGTTGCCGGAGGGTATTGCAGGGGTAAAGACAACGAGTACCCTCTCCCTGAACAGCGGGTCACTGAAAACTGGAGGCAGGCTTTCAATACTATCCGTATGAGTGACATGACATCCGTTTTCAGCCAGTCTGATTGTAATATCCGACTCTGTTCTGTCGTATCCCGCAACACTATATCCTCCCATGGCGAAATAAAGGGCAAGAGCGCTCATGCCGATACCGCCGATCCCGACAAAACAGATATGATCCCGGTTTTTAAAATCTGTCATGCTCCAGCCAGTTTAATTATCTCCTGCGCAATTCTGATATCGGCATCATGATCTGCCATTTTCAGTATGTTCTCTCCAAGGATTTTTCTCCTCCCGCTGTCTCCGGCAAGACTTATTGCCTCATCCACAAGCCTGTCATCAACCTGGTCGTCAGGCACCAGCACAGCGGCTTCCTTCTCGGTCAGGGCCCGGGCATTACTTGTCTGATGATCTTCGGCAACATTGGGTGAAGGGACCAGTATTGTCGGTTTGCCTGCCAGGCAGAGCTCAGATATGGTAGCAGCCCCGGCTCTGGATATGATTACGTCAGAGGCCGCATAAGCCAGATCCATCCGGGTAATGAATCCATGAACCAAGATATTGCTGCCGGACAAGGCCGTAACTACTCTCCTTATCTCTTCATAGTAATGTTTACCTGTCTGCCAGAGCCACTGGTAATCCGAGGCAGCAATCTTATCAATGTTTCCTGTAAGACTTTTATTTATTGATCCTGCCCCGAGCGATCCTCCGAGGACAAGTATCACCGGCTTTCCTTTGGTGAGACTGAAATAATCCAGTGCTTCGGCGCGTCGTTCCTGAAGGTTTTCAAAGCTCATCCTGACCGGGTTTCCTGTCCTGACTATCTTGTCTGCAGGAAAGAATCTCTCCATGCCGTCATAAGCCACGCAGATCACGGATGCTTTCCCGGCCAGAAGCCTGTTGGCAACCCCGGCGAAGCTGTTCTGCTCCTGTATCAGGGTGGGGATGCCCATTCTTGAAGCCTGCCTGAGTACCGGGCCGGAGGCATAGCCGCCGACACCTGCGACCACGTCAGGCCTGAAATCCCTGATAATTCTTTTCGCCATCCCCAGGCTTTTTAACAACCTGATTGATACTCTGATGTTTCTTAAGATATTTTTACGGTCAAGCCCCTCGACAGGCAATCCAATTATCCTGTAACCTGCTGATGGGATCTCCTGCATCTCCATTCTCCCTTCAGCCCCTACAAAAAGGATCTCAGTGGCCGGATCAATTCTCCTGAGCGCGTTAGCGATAGAGATGGCCGGGAATATATGTCCCCCGGTGCCGCCGCCACTTATAATCACTCTTATGTTTCTCTGAAGGCTCATATTTTTCCTCCTTCGTCCCTTATTTCTTCGGGGGGCAGTTCCTCCTTCTGGATCCTCGCATTTACCACTCTGCTGACACTCAGCACAGCGCCAATAGCAAAGCTCATAATGAGCACGGATGTCCTTCCCCAGCTCACCATCGGAAGAGTCTGTCCTGTAACCGGGAACAATCCCACAGCCACCAGCATGTTCAGCATAGCCTGAACAACGATCATGACAATAAGTCCCATAACCAGAAAAGCCGGAAAAGCTGTCTCACATTTCCTCGCGATCGTGATACCCCTGAAAAGCAGTATCATATATGCCATTATCAATGGTATGGCTCCGAACAGCAAGCCATATTCCTCGATTATGATAGCAAAAATGAAGTCGGAGTTTGACTGGGGCAGCATGTTTCTCTGCGTGCTCTTACCTGGTGCCTTTCCAAATAATCCTCCTGTTGAAATAGCGATTTTTGCCTGATCTGACTGATAATAACTCTCCCTGTCCGGGTCGTCAGAAAAGAAACTCTCAATCCTCTCCTTCCAGACCTCCACCCTGTTATCTCTGGTGAACACTGTAAGCACCATGGCGAACAGGAGAATCCCTGCCAGGGCCATCCCCACATAAGCCAGAAGGAACCGGAAAGGGACTCTCCCTATAAATAAAATTATCATGCTCACCGTAAAAACCATTAGGGCTGTTGAAAGGTTCTCCGGGAGTATCAGTGCGCATACTATGGCAACAGGCACGACCAGGTATTTTGTAACCAGCGAAAAGTTTTTAAGCTCGTCCTGATATTGAGCCAGCACCCTGGCGAGATACAGAACTAGCGCCACCTTTGCCAGATCGGAAGTCTGGAACCTGAATCCCGTGCCGGGTATTTCGAGCCATCTGGTGGCCTCATTAAGCCTGGCTCCGACAAACAGTGTCAGGATCAGCAGCCCGATCGCTACCAGCAGTAAAAGTCCTGCAAGCGAAGAGTAGATCCTGTAGGGCAGATAATGAACAACTATTATGATAACGAGGCTCAGAATCAGCATAAAAAACTGGCTTCTCAGGAAGTAGGTTGTATTGCCGCCGTAGCTTGTGAATGCTACTCCCACCGAAGCACTGTAGACCGCAAGAAGGGAATAGATCATAAATACGGCAACCAGGGCCCATATGACCCTGTCGCCTTTAAATGTATCCGTAAGCCAGCCCTTATGCATTCTGCCTGATTTTAAAGGTTTCTTACTGCCTCCTTGAATTTTCTCCCCCGCTCCTCATAATTGGCAAAGAGGTCGAAACTTGCGCAGGCCGGGGACAATAATACAGTCTCGCCCTTCCTCGCAAGATAATATGCCGATCGTACAGCCTCATCCATCGAAGCTGTTTCAACTATCGTGTTCACTTTATCCCTGAAAGCTTCAACTATCTTCCTGTTGTCCCTGCCAAGGCATATTATGGCTTTGACCTTCTGTTTTACAACCGGAAAAAGCTCGGAATAGTCATTCCCCTTGTCTATTCCTCCTGCTATCCAGACAACAGTCGTATCCATGCATTCAAGGGCATACCATGTTGAGTTGACGTTGGTCCCCTTGGAATCGTTAATGAAATGTATGCCGCAAACTGTAATTACGGGCTCCAGCCGGTGCTCTACTCCCTGAAAATCAGCCAGGCTTTCCCTGATGACCTCCTTGCGGATATTAAGAACCTTGGTCGCTATTGCTGCAGCCATTGAGTTGAAAATGTTGTGACGGCCTTTCAGGGCCAGATCGTGAATTGTCATGAGGCTGGTTTTATTTGGGTAATCAATAATTAGTTCATCCTTTTCGATGTAAGCTGCCATTTCCCTGCTGGTGTCAGCAGAAAAAGGAAGATGAGTCATCAGATATTTGCCCCTGGCCAGTTCTGATTTAATAACCGGATCGTCAGCCCAGTAAATAAAAAAATCGGAAGGGGTCTGGTTTCGGGTGATCCTGAATTTTGAATCAACATAGTTCTGAAACCTGTAACCATATCTGTCGAGATGATCAGGGGTTATATTCATCAGGATCGCGATATCAGCCCTGAAGCTGAACATACCGTCAAGCTGGAAACTGCTCAGCTCGATCACGTAGTAATCGTGATCACCTTCTGCTACGGTCATTGCCAGGCTTTTTCCCACATTGCCTGTCATCGCGGCTTTCTTCCCGGCCTTTTGCAGAATATGAAAGATCAGATTCGTTACCGTTGTCTTGCCATTGCTCCCTGTCACGCAAATCTTTACCCCCCGGGCATATCTCCCGGCAAACTCAATCTCAGAGATCACGGGTATGTTTCTGGAGCGGATCAGGCTTATTAATGGTGCATCTTCAGGTATTCCCGGACTCTTTATTACCTCGTCGGCAGAAAGGATTTCCTGCTCTGAGTGAGTATTCTCTTCCCACCTGATTTTATGTTTTTCCAGGATTTCCTGATAGACCGGCCTGATCTTGTTTTTTTCAGAGACAAATACATCATAGCCCTGCTTTTCAGCAAGCACTGCCGCTCCTGTGCCGCTCTCACCCGCTCCTAATATGACTATCTTTCTCTTCATGTCATCACCGTATTTTCAGGGTAACAATGCTGATTACCGCAAGTATCAGGGCAACTATCCAGAAACGCGTAACTATTTTTGGCTCAGGGTATCCTTTCTTCTGATAATGATGGTGAAGTGGCGCCATCCTGAATACCCTGCGCCCTTCTCCATATTTTTTCCTGGTTCTTTTAAACCAGGCAACCTGAATTACAACCGACAGATTCTCAACCAGGAATATCCCGCACAGAATCGGTATCAGCAGTTCTTTCCGTATTATGATCGCGAACACTGCAATGATGCCGCCCAGTGCCAGGCTGCCTGTGTCGCCCATAAATACCGTTGCGGGATACGAGTTGTACCAAAGGAATCCCACAGTTGCCCCGATAAATGCGCTTGCATATATTACCAGCTCCTCCGAGTTGGGGATATACATTATATTGAGATAATCTGCATAAATGATATTACTCGACACATAGGCCAGAATTCCCAGTGCGGTTCCGGTTATTGCTGAGGTCCCGGTAGCAAGGCCATCAAGGCCGTCCGTCAGGTTTACCCCGTTGGAGACTGCCGTTACAATAAAAATGACCGCGGCTACGAACACCAGCAATGTCCATATCTGGCGGTGATTTTCAGGAATAAAGGCAACGAGCCAGGAATAGTTAAACTCGTTGTTCTTGACGAAGGGGATGGTGGTTTTGGTGGATTTTCTCTCCATGGTGACCTCCCCCCTGTTATTGTTATAGGGAGTTACCGGGTCAAAAAGCTCCACTCTTTCGCGAATGGTAAGTTCGGAAATGTTAACCCTTTCAATAATTGTGGCATCGTCGCTCAGGAACAGTGTGAGCCCGATTATTAGCCCCAGAATGATCTGTCCGATGATCTTGAACCTGGCTGCAAGGCCCTCCTTGTTCTTCCTGTAGATCTTGATATAATCGTCGGCAAAGCCTATTAACCCAAGCCATACAGTTGTAAGAAGCATAAGAAGGACATAGACGTTATTGAGTCTGGCAAAGAGCAGGGTGGGTATTATTATGGATGTAAGTATGATTATCCCACCCATCGAAGGAGTACCCTTCTTCTGATACTGCCCCTCAAGATCCAGTTCCCGCACAACTTCTCCTGCCTGTTTTCTCTGCAGATACATTATGATCCGCTTCCCGATAAGAAGAGAGATGATTAGTGAAGTAATCACGGCCATTGCCGACCGGAAGGAGATATATGCAAACATACCCGCTCCGGGAACGTTCAGTGTATTCAGATAATCAAACAGATAATAAAGCATCGGATCTGATTGTTATTTTATTGTCAATGCCAGCTTAAGTTCTTCCCTGTCGTCGAAATGGTGTCTTACCCCGTTAATCTCCTGATATGTTTCATGTCCTTTGCCTGCTACAAGGATCACATCTCCTTTTCCGGCCAGCATGACTGCTGTTTTAATAGCTTCCCTCCTGTCGCTTATCCTGATGGTTTTCTTTTTCAGTACCGGATTAAGGCCCGACTCCATATCATCCAGGATCTTTTCGGGATTCTCGGTTCTCGGGTTGTCGGAGGTTAGTATGAGTTTTGAGCTTCCTTCGGCAGCTATTGCCGCCATAAGCGGTCGCTTGGTACGGTCCCGGTCACCGCCTGCACCAACAACGGTTATCAGCTGCTGCTGCCCCTCCCTTATCCTGTTAATTGTTTCAATAACATTCACAAGGGCATCGGGAGTGTGCGCATAATCGACCAAACCGGCTATGCCTGACTGTGAATCAACCACTTCCATCCTGCCTGCGACAGGCTGAAACGTACTCATCACTGTCAGGACCTCGTTTCGGCCAGCACCCAGAATATCTGCCACCGCATAAACAGCCAGCAGGTTGGATGCATTGAAATCGCCGGTAAATCTTGTCCATAGCTCTTCACCGGCTATCTTCAGGCTCATTCCTTCAAAACTCTGCTCAATTATTGCACAGCGATAGTCGGCCATACCCCGGGTTGAGTAGGTATAACTGCGGGCACGGCAATTCTGAAGCATTACTCTTCCATTCCTGTCGTCGATGTTTGAGAGTGCAAAAGCTTCCTTTCCCAGGGAATCGAAGAAGCTCTTCTTGGCCTGAAGGTACCTGTCAAAGGTTCTGTGGTAATCGAGATGATCGTGTGTGAGGTTGGTGAAGATGCCGCCCGAAAATTCAAGCCCCGCAATACGCTGCTGATCAGTTGAATGAGAACTTACCTCCATAAAGGCATAATCACAGCCCTCATCCACCATCTGGCGCAGGAGTCTGTTAACCTGAACCGGGTCGGGCGTTGTGTGTGTCGCCGGATACTCCTTATCATTAATATAATTGCATATCGTGG
>JAHYJA010000255.1 GCA_019429325.1 Bacteroidales bacterium | reverse complement strand
ATTTCCTATATCAGATAAATTCTTCTACAGCAACTTTGGAAGCATCAAAGGGTGTGCGACAAATTTATGAGTAGATTTTCACGCCGCCGCACGGTGCTCCCAAAAATCTTCCCAACGGTTGCTCATGATGTTGCAGCGAAGGGCGATAATGCTGTTCGCGCCCCTGACTGTCCAGTGCATCCCCGACTGTTTCAGGCGCTGCCCCACAACAGTTCGGCACCCTGCCTCCAAAACACCAGAGCCGACAAAGAGGCCTCGCTTTCGAAAGTCCGCATACCGCATCCGTTCCTTATTTTTCTCAAAATAACCGGCCTCCCGTTCACATATCTTTCGATCGTATCCTGGCAGGAATGAGCAACGATTTATGGCATCAATAACCTCTTCCGGCTTGCCAGCATCCAGTTCATTGCGGCGTTCCTCTGCCCATTGATGAAGCATGTCTTTATTCTGCCCGAAGCATGCTTTGGCAATATTCCAGTAATGTTCCCGCGCATGATACAGATCAACGATCTGGGTGGCTCCATAAAATTGTTCATCCGCAATATTCCATATCCAGGGGGCGCCGTCTCCAATCATAATAACCTCCCCTGCCGAATTCATACCACGCCGCAGTGCCTCCCGATACACCCGCGTGCCAAAGACTGCTGCCGTTTCGATTGCCCCGGTGTAGCTGGTTGAATCATCATCCCGCACCGGAAGACCTTCCCGGTCAAAACCTGTCTGGGTAAAAACACACCCCAGCTTGGCTTCCCTAGTCTTTGCCTGGCCGTCTGCGCCCTTGCCCTTTCTGCCCGCTGTCTCTTTCTTTACCACCGGCACCCCGGTTCCATCCACGCACACATACATTTTTGGAACCGGTTTGATCGGGATAATATTACCCGATAATGACGCCTCCGCTTCGGCAACATGAAACGCCTCCGCTTGACCACCTACCATATGGGATATACGCTCCACTTCCTTTGCGCTGACACGGATATCGGCCAACTCATACAAGTCTTCATGGCCCAGACCAAAGGGCCGATAGGCGCCAACTTTGCTCATCATCCGACGTACCCCAGAACTGTAAGATGTTCCTTCGATGTCCATAACCCGGTCTTTCGGACAATACCCGCCCTTACACTCCCGATCGTAATAGTATGCCCGCTTTACTATCACTGAACCTAACACTGTCAAAAGTTTCTTGTCTCGATACTCAATAAACTCATACAGATGATCTTTTTCGCAGGGAATCGTCCTTCCACGGTAATCGCCACCATCGGCGTTTACAAACATCTCAAGCATCCGGCGACCAATACCGTGCATCGAGGAACGAATGGCAAGCTCAAACGATTCCAGATCAAAACTTTCGCCGTTATCCTTCGCAAAATAATACCGACCAACAATACGCTCTATCTCTTTTTGTACTTCTCCATGAACTGTTTCTGCAATTTTTTTTTAAGCTCGACCAGCTCTTTCTCATCTTTCACTTCGGGTACCGGTCGTAAATCGCAGATTCGCTCGTTTACCAGAACAATCTCTTCGCAAAGCTTCGTAAACTGCCGGTGATTATCTGTCTCCTGCTTGCATTTTTCCAGCTCTGGACCTAATGGAATGCTCTTGGCGTAGCTCTTACATTTGATGGTTGCATTCCACAAGTATTGCGGCCCATGTCCAGGATGGCCTTCCTGGGTGCAAATACAATTTTGCTTGCCACATCTTCGGTAGTTGACGGATATCATACCTCGGCGAAAATCTCCCATTGCTGATAACATCCTGTATAACTTTCTTCTTTCTTCTTCCAGCCCCTTCAGTTCTTGTTCCATGATTGCCCCCTGTTGTCTGATTGCCATACGGCATGCAGATAATAGGGGAATAACTCAACAATGTCAATAGAATTCTTTCTTATGTGCCTACTTTTTTGTCGCAGACCCCTGGTCAATCTGTGAATGGGCCTCGCAGACAGAGCGCTATTTCCCGCAGCATTTTTTATATTTCTTGCCGCTTCCGCAAGGGCAGGGATCGTTTCTGCCGATCTTGGGCGTTGCCCGGGTTA
>JAHYJA010000080.1 GCA_019429325.1 Bacteroidales bacterium | reverse complement strand
GAATGAAGCTGTCGGACCTGACGATTCTGTCTATGAGGCTATTAATTTTATCAGGGCCAGACCGGGAACGGATCTGCCGCCACTCGAAGAAGGTTTGTCACAGGATGAGATGCGGGAGGAGATAAGGCGCGAAAGGAGAATCGAACTGGTTTATGAAGGCAAGAGACTCTATGATATCTGGCGCTGGAAAATAGCTGATAACGTTATGAATGAGATGCTGCATTGCATGGTAATCCGTAACTCGGTACCAGCTGATAACAGCGGCGTTTGGGTCTACTCGGTCGAGCCACTGAACCACCCACACGTCTTCACACAGAAGATGTACTTCAATCCGATTCCGCAGGCTGCGATCGATCAGAATCCAAAGCTTAAGCAGAATTTTGGCTATTGATAATTCAGTACGACTAACTTGATATGAGGGGCCATGAAAGTTCTGCTTTTATGGCCTTCTCTTTTGTTTTCGAATAATCGTTATACATACTCTTGGAGATGTAATTTCGGGAACAGCAGTTATGACTTTATATCAGATGGGCAAATAATAATTTCCGGCTCACTCATTTACAGAGCTAATTGAAGCAATAAGTAAACAGTAAATCAGATGGTTACATCATCAAGACAGAATTTCATCAAGGCTATAAACCATCAGCAGCCTGACAGGGTTGTCCTGGACTTCGGTTCGACCTCCGTAACAGGCATCCATGCCCTCGTGGTTGAAAAACTTCGTGATTTTTATGGCCTCGAAAAACGACCTGTTAAGATTACAGAGCCCTACCAGATGCTCGGAGAGATCGATAAGGAACTGGTAAGGGAGATGGGCATTGACGTGATCGGACTTTTCGGAGAAAAGAATATGTTCGGTGTGAGGAACCGCGACTGGAAAGTCCGCAGGACATTATGGGGCCAGGAAGTACTGTTTCCCGGTGATTTTAATTATACTTACAATGATAACGGTGATATACTCATGTATCCGGAAGGTGACACTTCAGTTGCTCCCAGTGCGATGATGCCAAAGACAGGATATTTTTTTGATGCCCTCGACCGTCAGCAGAGTGCAGATGACTCAGAGCCGGTTGTTGAAGATAACCTTGAGGAATTCGGTCTGATGACAGAACATGACATCGGGTACTGGAAAAATTCAGTTGAATCACTCGAATATGACGATAAGGCAGTGGTGGCCAGCTTTGGAGGCACTGCCCTTGGCGATATTGCTCTGGTACCTGCAGTGGGTCTGAAGAACCCGAAGGGTATAAGGGGTATCGCAGAATGGTACATGTCAACTATCACAAGGGAAGATTTTATTATTGAACTATTTGACAGACAGACCGATATTGCTATTGAAAACCTGAAAAGGCTGAACAGGGCCATTGGAAAAAGCATTGACGTCGTCTTTATATGCGGTACTGATTTCGGAACCCAGAATTCGACCTTCTGTTCTCCCGAGAGCTATGCAAGGATATGGATGCCGTATTACAGGAAGGTTAACGACTGGATACATGATAATACCGGCTGGAAAACCTTTAAACACTCGTGCGGGGCGATTGAGCCTCTGATGGAGCTCTTCATCGAATCAGGATTTGATATTATCAATCCTGTCCAGATCAACGCTGAAGGGATGGATCCCGCGATGCTTAAGAGCAAATATGGAGGAAGGATCGTGTTCTGGGGAGGTGGTGTGAACACCCAGGGTGTTTTCGCCTTTGGAACTCCTGCTCAGGTGAAGGAACAGGTAAAAACCCAGTGTTCAATCCTGAATGATAATGGCGGTTTTGTTTTTAATACAGTACATAACATACAGGCTAACGTGCCATTTAAGAACGTGGTGGCGATGCTCGAAGCTTTAAGGGAGTTATGATGATGTCAAACCGGACATATAACTGGACCTTTCTTATCAGCATCTCCCTTATCTCGGCAATGGGGGGCCTGCTGTTTGGCTACGACTGGGTGGTTATCGGAGGTGCCAAACCGTTTTATGAGCCCTTTTTCGGGATATCAGGCAGAGTGGCACTGCAGGGCTGGGTGATGAGCTGTGCACTGGTCGGCTGTCTGGCAGGCGCCGGATTATCGGGATGGTTCAGCGACCGGTTCGGAAGAAAGAGATTGCTTATTGCAGCAGCATTATTGTTTGTAATTGCATCCCTGGGAACGGGATCTGCAATGTCACTCGGTTCCTTTATTCTTTTCCGTATCACCGGTGGAATAGGAATAGGACTTGCTTCAAATCTTTCGCCTGTCTATATAGCTGAAATAACCCCGGCAGATTATCGCGGACGCTTTGTTTCAATTAACCAGCTTACAATCGTGATTGGTATCCTTGCCGCTCAGCTGATAAACTGGAGGATTGCAGAACCGGTCCCGGCAGGAGCCACAATTGAGGAAATCATGTTATCCTGGAACGGTCAGACCGGCTGGAGATGGATGTTCTATGCCTGCGCCTTCCCTGCAGGTTTGTTTTTCCTGCTGATGTGGCTGGTTCCCGAAAGCCCCAGATGGCTGGCCCGCAATCCCTCAAACCATGACAAGGTACACGCACTCTTCACCCGGTTGGGCGGCAAAAATTTTGCTGACAGGGAACTGGCATCCGTCAGGGAGACATTGAGATCCGTTGCAATTAAGGTCGATTACCGCCAGCTCCGGGAACCCGGGATAAAAAGTCTGCTGGTTATCGGGGTGATAATAGCTGTCTTTCAGCAATGGTGCGGGATAAATGTGATCTTCAACTATGCACAGGAAATTTTTGCAAATGCAGGATACTCGGTTTCCGATATACTTTTTAACATTGTAATTACCGGAAGTGTTAACCTTGTCTTTACATTCGTCGGGATGTTTGCCGTCGACAAGTTCGGCAGGAAAGCGCTGATGCTTCTCGGAGCAGGAGGGCTTGCGGCAATATACACAGTGCTCGGATCAATGTATTTTCTCAATATGCAGGGTCTCCCTTTGCTGATAATGGTGGTGACTGCAATTGCATGCTATGCCATGTCGCTTGCTCCCGTTACCTGGGTGGTACTCTCAGAGATCTTCCCTAACAGGATAAGAGGCATCGCCATGTCAGTCGCCACTTTTGCACTCTGGTCAGCATGCTTCATCCTTACCTATACATTTCCCATGCTTAACAAATGGTTTAAGGCTTCCGGTACTTTCTGGCTTTATGGAGTGATATGCCTTCTCGGCTTCTGGTTCATCCTGAAGAAGTTGCCGGAGACAAAGGGGAAATCTCTCGAAGAGATCGAACATGAGCTTACGGGTAAAAGGAATAATTAAAGTGAAACGGATTTAAATCAAATGGTATGAACCCCAGAGCAAGCTCTGGACTCAAAGAACGGTGCAAGCACCGAGGAATTATACCTATTTTTCGCGTCCGCCGAAGCTTTACGCGAAGGCGGATTAAAGATCGAATGATATGTTATTCAGATTTAAACTTGTTGTAGTACTTCTTGCAGTTATGATCTGCACTCCGGAATTGTTTTCCCAGAGGAACAATGATCTCATAAGGATAACCCGCGACGGCCGGATGGTCTGGAGAGAGAGCGGCGAAGAAGCCTTTTTCTGGGGGGTGAACTATACGACTCCCTTTGCCCATGCCTACAGGCAGATAGCGAGACTCGGGGAAGACAGGGAAAAGGTTATCGATGCTGATACCTACCACTTTGCCCGCCTGGGACTTAATGCTTACAGGATCCATGTATGGGATTGCGAAATAAGTGATTCTGTCGGTAATCTTCTGCAGAACGACCACCTGAGGCTTCTGGATTATCTTATCCACAAACTTCAGCAGAGGGGAATCTATGTTTTTCTTACACCGATTGCCTACTGGGGAAACGGCTACCCGGAGCCAAATGAGAAAACCCCCGGCTTCTCCGGGAAATACAATAAGGGAAACGTGTACATTATACCGGAAGCGATCGAAGCCCAGGAAAGATACCTTAAACAGTTCGTGAACCATGTCAACCCATATACCGGAAAGGCTTACAAGAATGATCCGATGATAATAGGATTTGAGATTTGTAATGAACCCGGCCATTCCCGGGCGGCCGAAACGACTGCCTTTGTGAAGAGGATGATACGGGCAGTTAAATCGACCGGCTGCACAAAGCCCGTATTCTATAACGTTACTCAGAGTATCAACCTGCTGGAGGACTTTATCAGGGGTGGCACCGATGGAGTTACTTTCCAGTGGTATCCTGCCGGACTTGTTGCCGGAAAGGAAATAAAGGGAAATTATCTCCCTCATGTCGATAATTATTATATGCCCTTCAGGGATGAGAAATATTTCCGTTCCCAGGTAAGACTCGTGTATGAGTTTGATGCTGCCGACGTCGGGAGATCTTACCTGTATCCTCCCATGGCTCTCTCTTTCAAGGAAGCCGGCATGCAATGGGTGACAATGTTTTCGTATGATCCTTTGGTTATGGCTCCGGCCAACACGGAGTACCAGACCCATTTTCTGAACCTGGCCTGCGCCCCTCAGAAGGCTATAGGGTTTATGATTGCGGGGGAACTATTCAGAAATCAACAATTCAAAAGAGACAGGGAAAATGAAAAAGCTCCATTTGAGATGGATGGAGTTACAATCAGCTATACGGAAGATCTTGCTGTACTGGCGGCAAAACAGCTGTTTTACCACACTAACAATACATCAATAACACCGCCCGATAAGTCAACTCTCACAAAGATAGCAGGTTATGGATCTTCTCCGGTTGTGTCTTACAACGGCTGCGGTGCCTGGTTTCTTGATAAAATAGAGGATGGAATATGGCGGCTGGAGGTCATGCCCGACGCAATATGGGTACGCGATCCTTTCTCAAGGGCAACACCACGGATTGAGAATGTTGTTATAAAATGGAACAACAATGAGATGAAGATCGATCTTCCTGACCTTGGAAGAGACTTCAGCATAAAGGGGATCAATGAAGGGAACTCTGTTTTAGCAATAACAACGGACGGTGCATTCCAGGTTTTGCCGGGTACTTATATCCTCTCAGCCGGGCAAATACCAAAGGATATAATTGGTGCAGGTATCGGAGTAATCGGGATGAATGAATTTCATGCACCGCCTGAAAAGAACAGGGATCTTTATTTTCTTCATGATGCACCGTCGCAGGTTTCCGAAGGGCAGCCGGCAGAGGTAAATGTTACTGTTGTCACACCTGGAGAACCATTTAAACAACTGACACTTCTGCCCTCTGTGTTCGGATTGAGGGGCAGGGGAAGCTTCAGGCCTGTTCAGATACCAATGGAAAAAATCAATTCACACAGATACAGGGCATTTATTCCCGATACCCTTGTCAGACCCGGTATCCTTAATTATACCATTCTTGCAGAATCAGCCTCCGGCAAGATCACAGTATGGCCCGGCAAAGTGGATGGTCCTCCGTCGGGCTGGGATTATTATAATCCTGACTCATATTCGGTCCGCTTGATTCCGGCAGGAGGTGAGGTATTACTTTTTTCGGCTGAATCGGCGGGACAGATAAACTCATTTACAGGTAGGCCGGGGCTGAGAAGCAATATACTTTTATCCGGTGTGCCGGGTAAAACCACTCAGCAATTTACCCTTGCGACTGGTTCAGGCACTCAGACCAGATCCGGTACAACGGGTGTGATCTACGCAATGCAGAACTATATCGGTGATGCGATCAGAGGCATATCGGCTCACACAGACAGATATTCACAAATATCCGTTAATGGAAGAGCATCAGGACCACCCGTAAAGATCAATGTTGTGCTGATAGACAGAAATGGAAACGCGTTTAGCACTGAGGCCCTGCTTACAGATGAACAGGAGTCGCGGAAAATCAATCTGAACGACCTGAAAAAGAGTCAGATGCTCCTTCTGCCCCGTCCTTATCCTGGTTTCCTGCCCCTGTGGTACCAAGGGAAAGGAAGTAGTTTCTCCCTTGCCGATGTTGAAAGATTGCAGCTGATCGTTCCAGCCGAAGGAAATGAAGGACTTGAAGGATTTGAACTCCGCTCTATAACCCTTGAATAGAAATGCTCTTTGCCAACTCCCAACTGCAAACTACCAACTGCTACTGCCAACTATCTTCGGTCTTCCGTCAATAAAAAAGTAAATTGCATATTAAAACAATCAACATCATGAACACCAGAAAACTTTTATTTACAGGTATTATCCTTCTGTTTCTCGCGTGTGCCGTAACCGTTTCAGCACAAACCAGAGGCAGGTCTGAGATCAATTTTAACTCCGGCTGGAAATTCATCACCGGCGATCAGGAGAATGCTCAACTGACCAGTTTTAACGACAGGTCATGGAGACAGCTTGACCTTCCCCACGACTGGAGCATAGAAGGAACAGTGAGCCAGGATGCCCCCGCGGGTGGTTCGGGAGGATATTACCCGGGAGGAGTGGGCTGGTACAGGAAACATTTCAGGATCAGTGCAGGAGAAATGAGAATGAAGCACAGGATCGTTTTTGACGGGATTTACATGAACAGCGATGTTTGGCTGAACGGAAAGCATCTGGGCAAATATCCCTTCGGTTATAACAGCTTCTGGTATGAGCTGGATCCTTACCTGAAAGAGGGAGACAACCTTATCGCCGTAAGAGTCGACAACTCACAACAGCCCAATTCCAGATGGTACTCAGGTTCAGGTATATACAGGAACGTATGGCTTATACGGACAAACCTGCTCCATATTCCGCAGTGGGGAGTTTATGTTACCACACCGGATATCACTGAGGAGAAAGCAGCTGTAGCCGTGAGTGTGAAGATCAGAAACAATTCCCGGACGGGAGAAAAAGCTTCGCTTGCCTCTTTCATAACAGATGAAAATGGTGCAAACGCTGGTCAGACTGAATCGGTCTTTCGGACAGAACCGGGAACGGAACAATTAGTCAGTCAGGTTATTAGTGTTGCAAACCCTTCACTCTGGTCGGTCGAAACACCCGCTATGTATACACTTGTCACGCGCATACTGGTAAAAGGGAAAGTTGTCGATGAGGTAAAAACGCCTTTCGGGATACGCAGTATAGAATATGATGTTGACAGAGGATTCCTTCTTAACGGAGAAAGTGTGAAAATGAACGGTGTATGCCTCCATCACGATGCCGGCTGTCTGGGAGCGGCCGTTCCGGTAAAAGTTTGGGAGCGGCGCCTGCAGGTGCTCAGGGAAATGGGATGCAATGCAATCAGAACCGCCCATAACCCGGCTGCTCCGGAATTTCTGGATCTCTGCGACAGGATGGGTTTTCTGGTCATGAATGAGATCTTCGATGAATGGACAGTTGGCAAAGTGAAATACGGGTATAATATTTACTTCGAAGAATGGGCCGAAAAGGATGTCATTTCATTTATTCACCGCGACCGCAATCATCCTTCTGTTGTAATGTGGAGCGCAGGTAACGAGGTAAGGGAGCAGCCACGTGAAGGTGGTCATCTTATTCTCAAGAAACTGCAGGATATTTTCCACACAGAAGATCCGACAAGACCTGTAACAGTAGGTTGCGATAATATTGCCGCGGATGATAATCCGGCGAAAATTGAATTTCTCGAATTGCTCGATATAGTGGGTTATAATTATGTTGACCGCTGGCACGAAAGACGCGAGCTATTCTTCAGTATTGACCGGCACAATCACCCTGGGTGGAAAATGATCGGCACCGAGAGTGTGTCGAACGGAGGATTGAGAGGAGAGTACAGCCTCGGGATGGACGCAGCGCGGATACTCCCGAACTACAATACCCGTATGATACGGGCAGAACAGCTCTGGAAATTCGTTGCAATGAATCCTTATGTGATAGGTGACTTCATGTGGACGGGAATAGACTATCTTGGGGAGTCAAGATGGCCCTCGAAGCATGCCAGCAGCGGGGTGATTGACCTGTGCGGATTTCCCAAGGACGGATACTATTTTTATCAGAGCCAGTGGACCAGCGAGCCTATGCTTCATATCTTCCCGCACTGGAACTGGGAGGGCAGGGAAGGCACCGTACTGCCGGTACTTGCCTATACCAACTGCGACGCCGTTGAGCTTTTTGTAAACGGGAAATCATACGGGGAAAAGAGACTCGAATTCCCGCGGCAGGGTAACTCGGGAAGCTGGAACAGATACGACCTCCCGCAGAAAAATGCCACAACAGCCGATCTGCACCTGTCGTGGGATGTGCCCTACCAGCCGGGAACACTTGAGGCTGTAGGGAAGAGAAACGGTGAGATTGTCTGCCGTAAGATCATTAAAACGGCCGGAAAACCTGCTGCAATAAAACTTATTGCCGATAATCGTGAGCTTAAAGCCGGCAGCAACGATGTGGCTCATGTGAGGATTGAAGTTGTTGACTCCGAAGGCAACATTGTCCCGAAAGCCGATAACCTTATACAATTCAGCATTATGGGCAGTGGCAGACTGGCAGGCCTCGAGAACGGAAACCCGTCAGATCACGAACCTTACCCATCGGAGAAAAGAAAAGTTTATAACGGGCTTGGTCTTGCCATCCTACAGGCAGGCAAAACACCGGGCAAGATCACACTTACGGCCTCATCTGAAGGAGTGAGTAGTGTCCTCGTTGAAATCTCAGTAATTAAGTAAGATTGAGCAAAATAAGTATTACTAAAAGTTACAAGGTCTATGTTTCAGAGTTTCAGAGTTTCAGAGTTTCAAAGTTTCAGAGTTTCAATGTTTCAATTACCCCGGTACCGATTACTGATTACCGATTACCGATTACCTGATTTATTTATAAGATGCAACATATGAAATACTTAGTTCCCCTAATCTTCATCCTGACAGCCGGTTGCGTGTCAAATAATATGCCGGTTCCGGACAGGATCTCCCTGGCCGGAGAATGGCAGTTCAGAATTGATTCCCTCGATCAGGGCATCGGAATGGGATGGTATAATGACTTGTTCGGTGAGACGGTAAAGCTTCCGGGTTCGATGGCCGAGAACGGGAAAGGCTATGAGGTGGCCGTCAGTACCGACTGGACAGGTGATATAATTGACAAATCGTATTTCACCGATCCGAAATATGAGATTTACCGTCAGCCAGGAAACATCAAAATACCCTTTTGGCTGAAGCCTGTCAAATACTATAAGGGTGTAGCATGGTACAACAGGGAAGTTGATCTGCCTGCGGAGTGGGAGGGGCAGAGGATTGTTCTTTTCCTTGAAAGATGTCACTGGGAATCAACGGTATTTGTAAATGGCATTCGTGCAGGCAGCGAAAACAGCCTGGCCGTACCACACGAGTTTGATATAACCGGACAGGTGAAACCCGGGAAAAACCTTATATCGGCAAGGATCGATAACAGAGTAATCATTCCGGTCGGGGTAAATTCCCACAGCATCAGCGACCATACACAATCGAACTGGAATGGTATTACAGGAGAACTGAGTCTGAAGGTTACGCCAAAAGTCTATATCAACGATGTAAAGGTATTTCCCGATATTCAGAAGAAGACAGCAAAAGTGGTTGTCAGTATAAAGAATCCGAAGAATATTGATTTTAAGGGCCGGCTCGATTTCAGGGCTCAAAATTTCTTTCCTGCAGAGGGACGCAAATTGCCGCTGAAAAAGGTCAATGTTGTCACCGGTTCTGATGAACAGCAGATAGTACTTAACTACAAAATCCTTAATCCGCAGCTATGGAGCGAGTTCACACCCAACCTGTACAGGATGACAGTCGGGCTGAAAGAGTCAGGCAAGGGTGTAATAGACAGCAGATCAGTTGATTTCGGTATGAGAGAGTTCATAACTGACGGCACCAGGTTTAAGGTGAATGTCAGCACTGTTTTTCTCAGGGGTACGACCGAATGCTGTATTTTCCCGTTGACAGGCTACGCGCCGACTGACTACGGATCATGGGAAAAAGTTCTGAAGGCTTGCCGCGATCATGGCCTGAACCACGTAAGGTTCCATTCTTTCTGTCCGCCTGAAGCTGCCTTTGAGGCAGCCGACAGGCTTGGAATATATTTTCATGTTGAATGCAGCTCATGGGCCAACCAGGGCAGCACCATAGGCGACGGAGGAGCGCTCGACCGGTGGATCTACCAGGAAGGCGACAGGATTATGAGGGAATACGGAAATCATCCCTCATTCTGCATGCTTGCTTACGGTAACGAGCCGTCAGGACGTAACCACAGGGAATATCTCGGTAAACTTCTTAAATATTGGAAATCAATTGATAACAGAAGGGTTTATACCTCTGCCGCAGGGTGGCCGATAATCCCGGAAAATGATTTTAACCTTCCTTCAGACCCAAGGATCCAGCACTGGGGAGAGGGTCTGAAAAGCATTATTAACGCTGAACCCCCGCAAACTATGTTTGATTTCCGTGATTTTGTTTCAAAATATCAGGTGCCCACTGTAGGCCATGAGATTGGTCAGTGGTGCGTTTATCCTGATTTTAAGGAAATTGCGAAATACTCAGGCGTTCTTAAACCAACAAATTTTGAGATTTTCAGGGAGACACTTGAAAAAAATAACATGGGTGATCAGGCAGAAGATTTTCTCCTGGCTTCGGGAAAACTTCAGGCATTATGCTATAAGGCAGATATTGAAGCTGCATTGCGCACACCGGGATTTGCAGGATTCCAACTTCTTCAGCTTCACGATTTTCCCGGCCAGGGAACGGCGCTGGTAGGAGTGCTTGATCCTTTTTTCGAAGAGAAAGGATACATATCCCCCGAAGAATTCAGGATGTTCTGTAACGAAACGGTCCCCCTTGCAAGGATCGGAAAAATGACTTTACGCAATGATGAGACCTTCAGGGCAGACATCGAGATAGCTCATTTCGGGGCTGGGGCTCTGAAGAATGCAGATATTCTTTGTGAGGTTAAGGGAATGGATAACAGGATGATTTACAGCGAATCCTTCGCAAAAGACCTGATTGAGAACAATAACTGCATTCCGGTGGGATCAGTATCGGTTAACCTGTCGGGGATCGGCAAGGCAGAGAAGCTCAGTCTTGAGGTATCAGTTGTAAACACACCATTCAGAAACAAATGGGAATTCTGGGTGTATCCCTCAGATATTAACCCTGTTGAAGGAGATGTGTACATAACGGATGTACCCGACAGCAGGGCGGCAGATGTCCTCATAAAGGGAGGGAAGGTGCTGCTTCTTGCATACGGGAAGGCAGGAAAGGATAAAGGCGCACAGGTGGCTATCGGATTCTCAAGCATATTCTGGAACACTGCCTGGACAAATAACCAGGCGCCACATACCCTGGGTATACTGTGCGATCCGAAGCATCCCCTTTTCAGCGGCTTCCCGACCGAGTTTCACAGCAACTGGCAGTGGTGGGACCCTGTAACCCATTCACAGGCAATGATAATTGACGATCTGCCTCCAGGATTGCGCCCTCTTATCCAGCCTATAGACACCTGGTTCGAGAACCGGAGGCTGGCACTGGCTTTTGAAGTCAGGGCAGGAAACGGCAAACTGCTGGTCTGCAGTATTAATATGAAAGATGATCTTGATCAGCGACCTGTTACAAAACAACTTTTAAGTTCGGCTTTGAAATACATGAACAGTAATTTCTTTGACCCGGATACCGAAATTGATCTAAAACAAATCAGAAACCTGCTGCAGAATTAGTCATCTCATACCGCTGGCGCGGATCTGTGATCCATGCCCTGTGTTCCACCCGGTTGCGATCCGTGCCCTTGAATGTCGCTGGCGCGGATTTGCAATCCGTGCCCTGTTTTCCGCTCGGTTGCAATCCGTGCCTTTGACTATATTTGCATATGTCACAATCAAAAAAACACTAATCCGTTTTGGAGGAATTCTGTTCCTGAGTGGACCAATTAACCATCTAATAACCAGTAATGGTTTTGCATTTAAGGACCTGAATAAAAACGGTGTCCTCGATAAGTATGAAGACTGGCGCCTGACGGCAGATGAAAGGGCTGCCGACCTGGCTTCCAAACTCAGTATCGAACAGATTGCAGGACTGATGCTTTACAGTGCCCATCAGGCAATACCTGCAGGTGGTACACGTTTCGGGGCGGCCACCTATAAAGGAAAGATATACAAGGAGAGCGAGGCAAAGCCTTCTGACCTGAGCGACCAGCAGATCAAATTCCTGGTTGAGGATAACCTGCGTCATGTTCTTGTTACCACCGTTGAGAGCCCTGCTGTGGCTGCAGAATGGAATAATAAGGTTCAGGCTCTGTGTGAAGGAATCGGGTTCGGTATTCCCGCAAACAACAGCTCCGACCCTCGTCACCGGGCACAGTCTGATGCAGAGTATAATGTCGGATCGGCCGGACAACTGTCGATGTGGCCCGGTTCATTGGGCATGGCCGCTACATTTGATTCTGAAGTGGTCAGGACATTTGGTGAGATCGCTTCACAGGAATACCGTGCACTGGGCATTACCACCGCACTTTCTCCGCAGATCGACATTGCAACCGATCCCCGATGGAGCAGGGTGAGCGGTACTTTCGGGGAGAGCCCGAAGCTGTCGGCCGATATGGCGCGGGCCTATGTGGACGGATTCCAGACCTCGGAGGGAGATAAGATGATAAGAGACGGATGGGGTTACCACAGCGTCAATGCCATGATGAAGCACTGGCCCGGGGGAGGTTCAGGTGAAGGCGGGCGGGATGCACACTACGCTTTTGGAAAATATGCCGTGTACCCAGGAAGCAATTTCTCAGATCACCTGATCCCCTTTATTGAGGGTGCGATGAAGCTGGATGGTGCCACAAAAATGGCATCAGCTGTAATGCCTTATTATACCATCTCCTATGGAATAGATCAAACCTATAATGAGAATGTTGGCAATGCTTACAGCAAATACATCATTACCGACCTTCTGCGTGATAAATACGGATATGAGGGCGTTGCTTGTACCGACTGGGGAGTGACCAGAGATGCAACCGCCGTTGACGGCTTCGGATCTGCCAGCTGGGGTGTCGAGCACCTTTCTGTCGCGGAGCGGCACTACAAGATCATTATCGCAGGTGTTGACCAGTTCGGGGGTAATAATGAAGCCGGACCGGTCATCGAAGCTTACAATATCGGAGTGAGGGAGCACGGTGAGGAGTTCATGCGTGCCCGAATGGAACAGTCGGCAGTAAGGCTTCTGAAGAATATCTTCAGAACTGGCCTTTTCGAAAATCCCTACCTCAATGCAGAGGAGACAAAGTCAATTGCCGGCAATCCTGAATTTATGAAGGCAGGTTACGAAGCACAGCTGAAATCAATTGTCTTGCTGAAGAACAAAAATAAAACCCTTCCGTTGCAGAGAAATCTTTCAGTCTATATCCCAAAACGGGTACGTCAGGCTGGCGGGGGTTTCTTTGGAGGAGCTGTAACATCCGGGTCACTGTCATACCCTGTCAACACGGAGCTGGTTAAGAGGTACTTCAATGTTACAGACGATCCTTCCAAAGCTGATTTCGCGCTTGTGGTTATTGCCAGTCCTGCTTCCGGAACGGGATATGACAGGACTGATGCACAGAAAGGCGGGAACGGCTATTTCCCGATGAGCCTTCAGTACGGCCCTTACAGGGCTGTTGATGCAAGAGACCCGGGCATAGCCGGAGGCGATCCCCTTGAGAATTTCACGAACAGGACCTACAGGGGCAAATCCGTCATAACATCCAATGCAGGAGACTTGAGAATGGTTCTCGATACCCGCAGAGCGATGAGAGGAAAACCGGTCGTAGTATCGGTAAACATATCCAGGCCTATGGTATTCAGTGAGTTCGAGAAAGAAGCTGATGCGATCATAGCTACATTTGATATACAGGATCAGGCACTGCTTGAAATATTGACCGGTGCTGTGGAACCATCAGGACTGCTTCCCCTGCAGATGCCTGCAAACATGAAGACGGTTGAATTACAGATGGAAGATGTTCCGTTTGATATGGATTGTCATGTCGATTCCGAAGGAAATACTTATGATTTCGGCTTTGGCCTCAGTTGGAGCGGAGCAATAACAGATTCCAGGTTGCAGAAATACACAAAATAAACCATACTATGAGAAGTGATTACTCGAGGAGAAAGTTTTTAAAGAGCACTTTAAGCGCCGGATTATCATTGGCCGCGACCAGAGTGGCTTTTTCTGATTCCGTGGTTTCAGATATAACAGGATCTGAGTTCATGAACCAGTATGATCCCAAAGGATTACCAACTGGGGTTCTTGGGAAAACCGGTATTGTGATACCCAGAATAGCAATCGGACTTGGCAGCAGGTTCCTTACCATCGAAACAATCGACGAAGCCATTGAAATGTGCAATTACGCCCTTGATAACGGGTTATACTACTGGGATACGGCACACAGCTATGTTAATACTGCCACAGGCGCTGTGAGTGAAGAGAGGCTTGGACACATCATTAAGCATCGCCGCAAAGAGATCTTCCTGTCAACCAAGATAGCTTCCCGCGATACAGAGCAGGCTAAAGCCGAAATTGAATTAAGTCTGAAAAGATTGCAGACCGATCATGTCGATATGCTGAAGATTCATGCAGTTGAGTCACCTGATGATGCTGCCAATATTTGCAGGAGCGGCGGTGTGCTCGACCTGATATCGAGGAAGAAGGAAGAGGGAGTAACCCGTTTTATAGGTTTTTCAGGACACGGGAATGCTGAGGCATTAAAAGCGATGGCTGATACAGGCAGGTTTGACAGCATGCTGTTTGCGATGAACCATTATGAGGGATACAAAAATGACCGGCAGGGATTGGTCATTCCTGCGGCGAAAAAATCAGGGATGGGTATAATGCTGATGAAGGCCATCCGGCCAAAGGAGACAATAGAGGGAATCAATGCCGGTGAGCTTGTCCGCTTTGCCCTCTCTCTCGAGGGTCCAAGCGGTATAGCGGTGGGGATGGACAGTAAAAGGGTCGTTAATTCAAACCTTGAAATTCTGAGGAATTTTAAGCCAATGACGCATGAAGAAAAGCAGAGATTCGCCATGATTCTTTCACCATATTTCAGGCACGAAAATCTGGGCTGGATGAACAAAAGCTACCGCGACGGTTACTGGAGCTGATAATAACCGCGGATGCCATGCCCAATGCTATCGTCTCCTTATAAAACGGTAGAGTATAAGTATAAGGACAGCACCTCCTGTGGCTATCAGAATGCTTGGGAGATTTATACCGGTTACTGTTCC
>JAHYJA010000079.1 GCA_019429325.1 Bacteroidales bacterium | reverse complement strand
CGATCTTATCCGTTTCCATTTCCATTACAGGCCTTAAATTATGGGTTTCCAGGCGCTGGTTTGCAGTTATCATATTCTTGTCTTTAAAAATTTCGAACTGAAGTATCTTGCCGAGAAGCTAAGTATCAATATTATCATCGTAAGGATTATTGCTGATGCGTAGGCGCGGTTCTGCACTTCTTCCACAGGACTTCCGAGCTGGAAGAATATTGAAAGCGGCAGTGATGCAGCAGGCTGACTGAGTGAGGTGGGAATATTGTCAGTATAACCTGCTGTAAACAGAACTGTTGCAGCATCTCCGATACCTCTGCCTATTGCCAGGAGCACGGCAGTTATTAATCCAGGCATTAACTGCTTAAGGATTACTTTGACCATTTCGTATCTGGTTGCACCGAGCGAAAGCAATGCATCAGGAAGGTCGCGGGAGAGGAGCCTTGCCACCTCATCGAACGAACGCATCATGATTGGCATGATGAGCATTGCCACAACTATGATCCCTCCCATGAGTGATGCCCTTATTCCGAGATAAACCATAAGGGCAAAGCCGAAAGCTCCGTAGACAATAGACGGAACACCATATAAAATATCAAGACAGAAACGGACTATATTTGAGAACATTGAAGTCCCGGGAAGGTAAAAGTTAATATACATTACAAGAGGTACACTAATCACCAGGCTTATTGTTAACGCTCCAAAAATGATATAAACTGATCCCACGATTGCATTAAGCACACCCCCTTCCTTCCCCAGATAAAATCCGCCGCCCGGGACTTTGGTAATCATGTCCCATGTGAGAGATGGAAGACCTTTGAAAAAAATAGTTCCGACAATGTAGATAAGAACCCCGAGAATAATAAGGGCAGCTCCTATCATAATTATCCTGAATATTTTTTCTTCTAATTGTTTCATGGCATTTATTGACAGATTTTCATTTTCTAGGAGAGCTGATATCTTTTTTCAATCTGGTTCAGTGTAAACCTCGAAGCCCCGTTGAAGAGGACCACAATAATAAAGAGCAGAAAAGCCGCGAACATCAGGGCCGATTCATAACTTGGCATCGAAAGCATTTCACCGTAATTATTGGCTATCAATGCCGGCAGGGGATAGCAGGCATCAAAAAATGATTTCGGAATGAGGGGGATGTTTCCGCAGACCATCAATACAGCCATTGTCTCACCAAATGCACGCGACAGAGCCAGAACAGTGGCCGCAATGATCCCTGGAAAAGACTTTCTGAGGATAACTTTTTTCACTGTCTGCCATTTCGTTGCACCAAGGCTTAAAGAGGCATCCGTCATCACAACGGGGATGGACCTGAAAACCTCGACCATAATACTGATGAGAAGAGGGATTATCATAACAGCAAGAACAATGCCTCCGGCAAGGACTGTATACCCTGTTGAAAACTCAACAAATCGCGGAGCTATCTTATTGGAAATAAGAGGTACAATGGCGAGCGTGCCCCATACTCCATAAATTACAGGTGGTATTCCGGAAAGAAGATCCACCACCGGTTCAAAGAACCTTCGTATTCTCTTTGAGGCATACGAGTTAAGATATATGCTTGTCAGGACGGAAAATGGCAGTGCAATTATAATGGCGATCAGAGAGACATACAGAGTGCTTACAATAAACGGCAGGAAACCGAAATCCCCTCTGAACGGCCGCCAGCTGGAAGAAGTAAGCAATACCCAGAGATTCTTTTCTCTCATTATAGGCAATGCTTTGAAAAAAAGGCTTAATCCGATAACTGCCAGAAACAATATCGTAAAAATGGCAAAGCCCAGCATAATGACCCGGGCAGTTTTATCCTTTACTATTCTGAGTTTACGCATCTGTTACTGTTGAATCTTTTTCAATTCTGCTGTAATTACTTCCTTCGATAGTGTTATATAGCCTGCTTCATTAACATATTTCTGACCTTCGGAAAGAACCCATCTGATGAATCTTACCACCACCTCTTTCTGTGGTCTTCCGCTTGTGACAAAGTATAATTCGCGTGCCGGCGGAGACGGGTATTTCCCACTGGCAATTGCGTCAATCAGTTCATCCATCGTTTCATAGAAATTCTCATCCGGGGTAATCCTTCCGTCACCATTGATGTCTATCGGAAGCACCCTGAGTCCTGCAATCTGTTTCTTGGTTTTGTTGTCATAGACATACCCAATATTATTGAATCCGATGCCGAGAGGATCCTTCTTAACTGCAAGCGCCAGCCCGGGATCGCCATAAACGCCACTTCCCAGAAGATCTTCCTGCTTCTTGTTGAAGAACTTCGCCCACACCTCTGCAGCTCCGCACGCATCAGATCTTGTATAGACCCGTATTGGCGCGGTGCCTTTGGTTCCAAAAGCCTGTGCCCAGGTTTTATACATACCGGTTATCCAGATGTTGTTCCCTGCATCTTTCTTAAGACCCCTGGCAACTATGGCGTCGATAGAAGGATTCGAAGCATTTATAACCGGTACCACGGCATCTATCGTAACTGCAATGGGATAAGCCCCTTTCTTTATCTCTTCAGGGTAGATATCTCTTGATACCATCCCGATATCAACCATGTTGCTCAAGGCATCCGTTATACCTTTTCCTGCTCCGCCGGCTGAAATATCAATTTTTACGCCTGGATGCATCTTCCTGAACTCTTCAGCCCAACGAACAGCTATTGGATAGATGGCCCATGCACCTGAAAGTGTAATTGTCCCCTTTATTCTAACCTGGTCCGCTTCGTTTCCCCCCGTCTCCTTAAGTTGCTGATTTCTATCGGAATTGACGCAGGAATTCCCAAATAGAAGGAAGATCAGAACTAATGAAAAGGCATATTTCATAATGTCTACCAATATTGTGAACAAAAGTAAACTCCTTTTTGTTAGTTAAGATTGGCATTAAAACCAAAAGATGTTAAGTATTAATACTTAACTTTATGGTAAATAAATTGATAGAGTTATGATCCTATCTAAAAAAACCAGGTATGCAATCGTTGCGCTTGCCCGACTTGCCAGAGACTACGGCAGGGGTCCTGTTCAGATTCGGGATATAGCTGAAGAAGAAAAGATACCACGGAGTTTCCTCGAAAATATCCTGCTGGATCTGAAAAAAGCCGGAATTCTGGGGAGCAACATGGGTAAGGCAGGCGGGTACTATTTATTAAAGAAGCCGGGGGAAGTAAATCTTGCTGATGTTATCAATCATTTTGAAGGTACAATATCTTTGCTTTATTGTGTTTCTGACAGAACCTACCGGCCATGTGAATTCTGCAAGGATGAAGCAACCTGTCAGATAAGAAAGGTATTTAAAAAGATCCATGATAACACCAGCGAGATTCTTGGGGCCACTACTCTGAACGAACTGATCAGCGACTGAATGTGAACCCTGGAATAAGTTTCCCGGGTGAACTGAGTCCTCCTTTATAGCATCAGTGAGAATGAGCGTTTCCTGCCACCTGATTTGAATCAGCTCCTGCTTCCGAGATATTGGAAACTCTTTCCACAAAATGGATGTATCCCACATAGGCATCTACAAACTCACGTCCTTTATCAATGTTGCCCATATCATAATCCTTCGCCTGGCTTAACTTTGAAAATCTCTCATGAAGCTCATTATGTATAGAGTTGCTTAGTAATGTCCAGACTTCCTTTGCGGAGCCCGAAACAACTGACTCATCAGCGACTTTGACAGCAGGGTTTATTACAGTTCCTGCGGGTTTAAGCCCGGTATACGGGGCTCCTTCTCCGGCCCTGTGAACCCTGACTAGTGTTTCAAAGAAATAAGTATCGGCAAGTTCCCGGGCTTCAGGGCTTATGGTTCTCAGTTTCAGTGTTTTCTCAAACATACTTGTAATGTAGGATTCATCTTTCTCCTGAACCCATATAAGCACCAGTTTTACATTATTTGTTTCAATGGCTTTTATGGCAGCCTTCACAACAGGACCATCTATGCCGTCGCAGTGAGCATAGAGATTTTTGGGGAAAGTGGCAGATAACAACAATACCGTAATAAAGAGAACAATAACTTTACTGCTTTTGGTTAGTCTTCTTTCTGTTAACGGTTCTGGATTTCTTTGACCTGATTTCATAATCTTAAATCTTTTGGTTAAACATTGAAATTTTGAGTCAAAGGTAAACTGCAGGAAAGTACCTGTCGCCCCATATTATAAAGTGGCACCAGGTTTTTACCGAATTTAAGCCGCTCTTTATAAAATGGTTCTCAGTATTGAGTGCAAATCAGGAGTTACTGCTCAGGCTGATTTTGTATTCAGAAGGAGATTTCCCTGTATTCTTTCTGAAAAACCTGTTAAAAGATGATTTGGAATTGAATCCACAGTCAAAAGCAATTGCAAGCAGGGTATATTTGCCGGATTCAGTGTCAGATAACCTTTTTTTGAATTCTTCGACCCTGTAATTATTGATGAAATCAAAGAAGTTTTTTCCGTGGTGTTCATTGATTATGCGTGAAAGCACGTGGGGCGGTATACCTGAGGCTCCGGCTAACTGATATAATGTCAGTTGATTATCAAGGTAGGGTTTTTTTGTTGCCATGTAATCATCAAGGTCACCAAGGTATTTTCTCAGATCTTCTTCCTTTATCGGAGTCCCTGAATAGGATTGTTTTTTTTCAATCCGGGTGGAATCGGCCAGGATGATTTCAGAGGTAAAGATTGCAGGCTGATTCAGCCCGTAATACCCTGTCAGGATTATGAAAACCGAAAGGGTCAGAAAAAGTCCGTTTATACAGAATTCATCAGAGAACAGCAGAAGGATATGATGTATAAAGAAAATCGTAACAAGCAGTATCCAGACAATACCCAGAATTACGATCAGGTTACGTAACCATATCAGATTTCTTTTTTCAGCCGATGAGAAATTATCAGTAACAACTTTGCTGTGCCGTGCCAGCAGAGTTACAGATTTGAAAATATATACAGGAACAGAAACTGCAACAAATGCTGGCAGGATTAAATATAAAAGGGAGAACCCGGCCTCAGCCTTTTCGGATTCATTCATCAGGTATTTCAGAAAATCTTCCGTCGGAAAAAGAAAAAGCAGAAACACTATAAATAGAATGAACGGGAGGAAATGCCGGACGATGGATATTTCCAAATGGTAGCCGGGATTTATTAGGGATTTTGCATACTCATACAGGAAGGGCCCGTTCAGCATTAGAAGAGCTATATAGAGGTTAATAAGCCAGGGACGCCTGTTAAAGAAACCAGGGGGGGTGAAAGAATAGAAAGCTACGTAAATCCCAAGAAAGATAAGCCAGGTACCTATTATAAGATCAGAAATCCTTTTCTCTTTTTTCCTTACAAGTAATGCTGCAAGGAAGAAAGCCATGAAGGCTCCCAGAAGGAGTATTTTGTCTGTAAGTATTTGTTTCACAGTATGATAATTTATATACTATATTGAACTTTCATGGCTGACTGCGGGGATGCAATTCTTTTAAAAATCCGTTGAAATACCAATTTATGGTATGGTCGCTGGTCTTCAGAAAGGGTCCGGTAACCAGCCTTTGCACACTATCCTTTTCAATTCCTGTTTCATTAAAATATTCAATAACACCACAGTAACCTGAAGGATTTTGATTGACAAACCGATAACCCGGAACCTGATTATTGTACGCCGAAAAAAAATCATCGAGAATAAAATATCGTTCCGCGTGTTTTGTTATTAGTGTTTGATATGAACCAAAGGCGGCCCTGAAGTTCTTATACCGGAAACCGGCATTTTCCCTGATCATGTAACCAATCCTTTCTGGCAGTATCCCGCGCGCCAGGTATATCTCCGAATACCTGTAAATCCCGATAAACCCGAATGCGTCAAGATCATCAGCTGCAGTCAGCATTTTCAGTATCTGATTTTGCGATGAAGAGTACGGAAATTCTTTATTATCATGGTTTTCAATGGCTGACAGGGTTTCATCGAATTGTGATTCGGAGAGCTTGTTTTCAGCGAGAAACTTTTTGCATAACTGATAGCTCAGTACCCCGTGGTTTGGGCCGGGATCGGCCGCCATTCCCAAATCGTGAAGATAACACGCAACTATAAGGTTATCAGGTGATATCTGCGGGTTTGGGGTTTTACTGTCAGAAACAGTGGCCAGAAGTTCCCGGGCAAATTGCCAGACACGCCTGTGATGTTCTATACCATGGGACCAAAGCATTGTTTCCCCCCAGGTTCTGACAAAAAAATTCTCAAGCAGATTCAGATATTTCTTTTCCGCGTTATAAACGGAACCCGAAAGATTCATCAGAAGGTTATCATCTCCATAGCCAGGTCAAGGATGGTCGTATCATCGAATTTAACTATGCCTCCGCCAGGTCCCTGTTCAAAATGTATTCCAACGGTTTGTCCTTTGTCAAAATTTGTCCCTCCGAAGTAATTTCTGACTGTCTCCTCATTCAGATCCAGCTTCTCTGCTATCTTTTTCATACTTCCGGAGGGCAACTGGTCTTTGATCTTCCGGAGCTCGTTGAATGTTATGGTTCTTGCCATGATATGTATTTTTGTGAATATTTCATTACGATTAATGCCTTGTTCAAAGTTAACCATAAAAAACAATTTCTGAAAATATAAGCTATAAATTAGAGACATTCCGTATTATGTAAACCTGGTAATCACCCAGGTGTTCAAATCCTGCTTTTCTGTAAAGGCTGATCGCCTAAGCTATCTCGCCAAAAGTCTCCCTTGCGATAATCCCTTATGGAAAGATCGTTGTAATCTTCCTGTCTGTTCATAGCTCTTTCATATAATTCAGAAACAGGTCAATAGCTTTCCTTTTATCGTTATTAAGGTGAAAATCAATGTTTATGGAAAGATATTGCATAAGGTCACTCCCCTTAATGGCGCTGTTATCACCAAATTTCCTCACCACAGCGGAGATATTATTAACACCTGATCCGAGCGCACTGTTAAAATCAGCAATAAACGATGAGTCAAGTTCCCTGTTTGCTGTCCAGCATGCGAAGGCAAAAGGAAGCCCTGTGTAGTTGCACCATTGCTCGGCAAGATCTGTTTTATATCTGAATTTACTCTCATATTCGAAACATTGATCACCGATGAGAACAACAGCTTCATTATTTCCAATGCCCGCAAAATCAAATCCTGAAGTAGTCGTAACCCACCTGAACTTCTTCTTCCACGCTTTTACTGCAAGGATCTTTGCAAGCGTAACTGAAGAGACAGATCTGTAGTCGAGGTATACAGTCATAATCTCATCAAACAGGCAGTTGCTCAGTAACATAACGGTCCGCACCTTTCCGTAGGCGCCAAGACAGTAATCAGTAATGATACGGTAATCTTTGATAAGTGGCAGGGCTGCCACAGGTATGAGCCCGATATCAACGCTTCCGTCGGCAAGCCGGGCAGCACACTGAGCCGGATGATCGGTCTCAAGAATGATCCTTTCAATAAATCCCGATTCCTGTATCCCGTAAATGAACGGATAGGTGTTTGCATACCTTACCGCTGAGATCCTTATTTTTTTGTCAATGTTCATAAGATCGTCGCCAACAGGGTTGAACTGTTATTTCGATTTTTTTGCAAACTCTAAAATACTACTTTTGTATAGTATGAATAACAAACAAACCCCTAAAAAGGTAATCAATGGAATTAAATATTCTGACTGCGGTTTCTCCCCTCGACGGAAGGTACAGGCAGAAGGCAGGTGATCTCGATCTTTACTTCTCTGAATTCGGGCTTATCCGGTACCGTATTCAGGTGGAGATTGAGTATTTCATCGCTTTGTGCGATATACCTCTTCCACAGCTGATGGATTTCCGGAAAGAGAACTATCCGGTTCTCCGTTCTTTCTATGAAGAGTTCAGCCTGAAGGACGCGGAAAAGATAAAGGAGACTGAAAGAGTAACCAATCACGACGTAAAGGCAGTTGAATATTTCCTTAAGGAGAAGTTCTTTCAGTCGGGTCTCGGACGATGGAGTGAGTTTATACATTTCGGGCTTACATCACAGGACATAAACAACACGGCAATCCCGTTGTCTCTCAGGGATGCGATGACGGATATCTATTTCCCCCTGTTGTTTGAAATAAGGGAGACTCTCGCCAATTTCGCAGACGACTGGAGAGAGATCCCGATGCTGGCGCGGACCCACGGACAACCGGCATCGCCGACCCACCTCGGAAAGGAGATAGCTGTCTTTCTGACCCGGCTTGATGAGCAATCGAAATATTTCAGCCAGATTCCCTATTCAGCCAAATTCGGTGGTGCAACCGGTAATCTGAATGCCCATAAGGTGGCATATCCCGACATCGACTGGATTACATTCGCCGACAGTTTTATCAACGACACCCTGGGATTGCGGCGCTCATTTCCGACTACCCAGATAGAGCATTATGACAATCTGGCGGCACTTTTCGACAATATGAAAAGAATCAATGTAATACTGATAGATCTTGCCCGCGATATGTGGTCGTATATTTCTCTCGATTACTTCAGGCAGAAGATTAAAGCAGGAGAGATCGGATCATCAGCCATGCCTCATAAGATCAATCCTATCGATTTCGAGAACAGCGAGGGTAACCTGGGCTATTCAAATGCAATCCTTGAACACCTGTCTGCCAAACTGCCGGTATCAAGGCTTCAGCGCGATCTTACAGATTCGACTGTACTTCGCAATATAGGAGTCCCGATCGGCCATACAATAATCGCATTCAGCTCAATGCTCAAAGGACTTAATAAACTGATTGTCAATTACGACAGGATTAAAAGTGACCTTGACAATAACTGGGTGGTAGTTACAGAAGCTATTCAGACAATCCTCAGGAGAGAGGGATATCACAAGCCTTATGAGGCTCTCCTGGAACTGACCCGTACACACAGGAAGATAACGGCCGAGACAATAATGGGCTTCATTAACAACCTTGAAGTGAGTGAATCAGTGAAAACAGAGTTACGGGCAATCACTCCTCAGAATTTTACAGGCTTTTAATCTGATCGCGCACCTATGAGCAAGACAAGATTGTTGTTGAAATTCCTCGCTCCCTACCGGTATCCGGCTATAAAAAACGTAATCTTTAATATACTGAGTGCCATTTTTGCACTGGTTTCCTATACCCTTGTGGTCCCGTTCCTTAAAATACTGTTCGACAGGGTTGAAGCCGCTCCGTTTCCCGGCGAGTTTCAGATGAATATGGATTATTTCGGGTCCTTCAGCAGATATTATCTTCATTCCTTTATTGAAAGGAACGGAGAAACCGGGGCCCTCCTTCTTGTCAGTATTATTGTGATAATTGCCAGCCTCTTTAAAAACGGATTCATATTCCTGGCCAACAACAGCATGGCTTACATGAGATCATGTACGGTAAGGGATCTCAGAAAAAAGATGTACGAAAAGGTACTCCGGCTTCCGTTATCATTCTTTACAGAAGCAAGAAAAGGAGACGTGATGACCAGGATCTCAAATGATGTACAGGAGATTGAGATATCCGTAATGGCTTCTCTTACAATGATTTTCAGAGATCCTCTCTATATTATGATCTTTGTGATATACCTTTTTGCCACCAGTGTTGAGCTGACTGTTTTTGCACTTCTTCTGCTGCCGGTAAGCGGATGGCTGATAGGGCGGGCAAGCCGCACGCTCAGATCATCCTCCCTGGTAGGCCAGCAATATCTTGGCAGTTTATTGTCGGTTGTTGAAGAGACACTCACCGGATTGAGGATTGTAAAAGGTTTTAATGCGGAGGAAAAGATGGAAATGCAATTCTCCGAGACAAATGAAAGATATTCGAAAATTTTTAAGAGAATTACCCGTAAAGCCTATCTTGCCTCTCCGTTGAGCGAGTTTCTGGCTACTATAGTTGTCATGGTCCTTATGTATGCCGGCGGTCTTCTCGCTCTCAGGGGTGCCGGGAATATGAGCCCTGATAAACTTATTGCCTTCCTGATAGTCTTTTCACAAATTATACAACCGGCTAAAAACATAACAACCGCATGGTTCAGCATTCAGAAGGGCATGGCATCAATCGACAGGGTGGACCAGATACTGGATGCCGAGGAGACAATAACTGAAAAGCCTGATGCTCTTCCCGTTTCGGAATTCAACGATTCAATCGAATTCAGGGGGGTGTGGTTCTCATATAACCAGGAGCCTGTGCTCCAGGATATTAATCTGAAAATCAAAAAAGGGACCACGGTGGCACTGGTAGGGAAATCAGGAGCGGGAAAATCGACACTTGCCGATCTTATCCCCCGTTTTATGGATACTGGCCGCGGAACAGTTACTATCGATGGCGTTGATATACGCGATCTGAAGATCAAGGATCTCCGTTATCTGATGGGCATTGTGAGCCAGCATCCGATACTTTTTAATAATACATTCAGGGAGAATATTGCATTCGGAGCTGATCCGGCTGATGCCAAAAGTGTTGAAAACGCTGCCAGAATAGCGAATGCGCACAATTTCATAATGGAAACATCAGAGGGTTATGAATACTGCGTGGGAGAGTCGGGAAACAGGCTGAGCGGCGGACAGAGACAGCGCATAAGCATAGCACGCGCAATAATGGCCAACCCGCCGATCCTTATTCTCGATGAAGCTACTTCGTCGCTTGATACGGAATCGGAACGGCTTGTCCAGGATGCAATTCTGAAGCTTATGAAAAACAGGACCTCCCTGGTAATTGCCCACAGACTCTCTACTATACAGAATGCCGATGTCATCATCGTTCTTGAAGAAGGGAAAATTGTTGAGAAAGGAACACATTCTGAACTGATGGCTGATAAGGACGGATATTACAGAAAATTATACAGTTTTCAGGCAATATGAAGAAAGAAGGGGAGAAGGGGAGAAGGGGAGACGAGAGTTGTGAGTTGTGAGGTGTGAGGTGTGAGGTGTGAGGTGTGAGTGGGGAGTCTTTGTGAATACTAAGTGTGACTCCGGTGAGATATTGATAATTCAGACAGTAATAATAAATATACCAATGAAAACCAAGTACTTAATTTTTTTCCTGATTGTAATACAGATTGGATTATTATCATCCGCAATGGCACAAAGGGCCAGACATACATTCAGGTTAGGTGAAACGGAATTCCTGCTCGATGATATGCCCTTCCGGATAATAAGCGGGGAGATGCATCCCGCAAGGATACCCGCTGAGTACTGGAGGCACAGGATAAGGATGGCGAAAGCCATGGGATGCAACACAATCGGTGTTTACATCTTCTGGAACTACCATGAAGCTGAAGAGGGCATCTTCGACTTTGCCACAGGGAACCGTAACCTGCAGGAGTTTTTCAGACTCGTGAGTGACGAAGGAATGTGGCTTCTCGTCAGACCGGGACCATATGTCTGTGCCGAATGGGAACTTGGAGGAATACCGCCATACCTCTTAAGAATTCCTGATATCAGGATCAGATGCCTGGATGATAGATATATGGCTGCAGCTGAGCGATATATGAAACGGCTCTCGGAGGAATTGAAGCCCTGGCTCATCACACGGGGAGGCCCTATCCTTATGTTACAGATCGAAAATGAATACGGAAGCTATGGAAATGACCGCAATTACATGGCAGGATTAAAGGAAATATGGCTCGAAAACGGGATTGATGTCCCGTTCTTTACCGGCGATGGTCCGACGGAATATATGCTGGAGGCAGGTACTCTCCCGGGATGCGCTGTGGGACTCGATCCCGGCAATTCACATGCTCACTGGGAACTGGCTTCAGGAATGAACCCCGGGGTCCCGGTGTTCAGCAGTGAAACCTACCCCGGCTGGCTGACACACTGGGGCGAGAAATGGGCAAGACCCGACACGGCCCGCCTTTACAGGGATGTCAGATTCCTGATGGATAACAATAAATCCTTTAACCTTTATGTCATTCATGGCGGCACTAATTTTGGCTTTACCGCCGGCGCCAACTCAGGTTACAAGGGGTATGAACCCGATGTGACAAGCTACGATTATGATGCTCCCATTGATGAGCAGGGCAGACCCACTGCAAAATATATGGCCCTGCGCGAACTGATAACCTCCTATCTTCCGAAAGGGAAGAAATTGCCCCCGATACCTGAACCCATTCCTTCAATTGAGATACCTGCCATGGGTCTTGCCGTTTTTTCTCCCTTGTGGGATAATCTCCCCAAACCTGTCAGCTCCGTTCAACCGATGACTTTCGAAGCGTACGGTCAGGATTATGGACTAATCCTCTATAAAACTGAGCTTATAGGTCATAAGAAAGGCACACTGACCGTAACCGACCTGCATGATTATGCAACTGTGTTTATCGACGGCAAATATATCGGAACTCTCGACAGGCGGGAGGGAATAAACTCCATTGAGATCCCTGAAAGCAGTTCCGGCAACCCCGTGCTTGAAATACTTGTCGAGGCAATGGGACGTATCAATTTTGGCCAGAATCTTATCGACAGGAAGGGAATTACCGAAAGAGTGACCCTCAATGGCATGACCCTGATGAACTGGCAGGTTTATAACCTTCCGATGACCGATAAATTTGTCTATGACCTCAGATCATCAGCCAGAACAACAGGAAAACCGGGAATATTCTTCAAGGGCAACTTTTTTATTGAAAAAGCTGGCGATACCTTTCTGGATGTCTCAAATTATAAGAAGGGAATAGTGTGGGTAAACGGCCGCAACCTTGGCCGTTACTGGAATATCGGACCACAGCAGAGATTGTTCTGTCCCGGTGTCTGGCTCAGGGCCGGAATTAATGAAATAGTGGTATTCGACTTTCATCTGACGCATCCTGCACCGGTCTTTGGTTTTACGACGATGGAATAACGGATTCAGATTTCGAAAACTGCCTTATTAACTGTTCAAATTGAACAGCCGGCAGATGTGGCGGTTATAAATGTTGTCAAATACACAATCTGCAACCACATCCCTGTGTGTATCCAGTAGTCTGAAGTATTCATCCATCCGGTCAGCCGCAAGTTTGTAACCTACATGAATCAGTTGTCTCATGTCAGAATTATATTCCGGATTCTCCGGAACATGTCTCAGTGATCCTGCAAACTTTAAGCTGTTCCACCCCGATACCTCTTCTCCGGATGGAAGTCTGTCAGGGTCGATATCGATCACATCAGCATAAGGTGCGCAAAGCTCTTCCCTCTTTTCCAGCGCCTTGATATATAGCTCTTTCACAAAATCAAGTGCATCACCGCCTGCTGTTGCAAGACCTATAACCTCTTCCAGCCACGTTGTACCCGCAGTCTTGAGATGGATCCCCTTATCGTGTTTCGCGATCAATGCTCCGATTACCGGGTAGAGTGTGAACTTATCAGAACCTGAATGTACGCTCATCTTCAGGTTCGCTGGCAACCCGAACTCCTTAACCGCAAAGTCGATAACCAGCAGGTCTTTTTCGAACTCATCGGCAAACTGTATAGGGTCTCCGACATAATCGACTCCCTTGTTAAACCTCCCGGAAAACTTTGGAGCAATTGTCTGAAGCGGAATCTTCCTTCCGGCAAGCATCTTAAGTATAAAAAAGAGTTCGACCGGTGTCTGGGGAGACGGAACCTCATCCATCGAGACCTCGGCAACAAAATTGCCTGCACCTTTTACCTTTTCGATCTTTCTGTATATTTCACCGGCTTTTATGGCAGCGAAGAGATACTTTTCAGCTATATCTCCTATCCCGGAAACGGATATTCTGACCGGATCATCTATTCCGGGAATATGGATCTTCCCGGAATAAACGGAGGTGCTGGCAAGAAACTGTTCTGTTTCCGCATCATCAGCTCTCTTGCCGATATAGGATGCCACATCGATCGTGAAGAAATCTGAACTGTCGATGAACCTGTCAACACTATCGAGGTTTATATGGTCAGCATCGACGAAATAGGGTCTTTTGAAATCTGCTTCTGTCGTCACGGAATCAGCCTCAATCCTGACATCGTATGGCTGGGTGCCAATAATAATGTGCTCCCTGTTCGATTTATTCCAGACAGGTGTTATCTCAACTCCTTTATTTGATGCTTCCATTATCGCCCTGAGCTGGGCGTGGCCCTGATGACCAAACCTGTCTCCCAATCCAATTGAATACTTTGTGAGTTTTTTCATATGTTTTAGTTGGGGTTTATCATGAATTTAATTCGGAATCTTCAATAATTACCCTTTTATTTTTCGGGGCAAAAACATGCATGATGATCCAGGCGAGAAGGTATGCACTTCCCGCCACTGCGAACATGATCACATAGCCGGTCTCAACGTGGCCTGCCTTCTTGTAGAAATTCAGAACTGCCCCGGCAAAGAATGATACACCAAGACCTCCAAGCGCACCAGCCATTCCTCCGATACCGGTAACAGAACTAACTGCTCTTTTCGGGAACGCATCCGAGACAGTGGTAAAGATATTTGCTGACCAGGCCTGGTGCGACGAGGCAGCCAGTGCTATCAGGATAACAGCACCCCATGTGCTGATTGTGGATGAGGATGCAAAGACGATGGGCGTTACAAGCACTGCAAACAGCAGCATGGTCCATTTTCGTGCATTAAAGGGCGACATCCCCTTCTTAATCATGTAGGATGAGAGCCAGCCCCCGAAAATACTGCCGACAGTCGTGGCCGAATAGATGAAAACCAGGGGAAGGCCAAAAGTTTTAACATCAAGGCCGGCACCTCTTACTTCTGACAACCAACCCGGTATCCAGAAAAGATAGAACCACCAGATTGGATCAGTAAGTCCTTTTCCGATGAAGAATATCCAGGTTTGCCTGTATTTGAGAAGCTTGAGCCATGGGATGTGTACCACTGATTCTTCCTGCTCCTCTACATCACTATGAATATATTCCACTTCTGCAGCTGAAACTCTTTTCTGTCGCCTGGGAACCTCATAGAGGATAAACCAGAAGATGACCCAGATAAATCCGATGGCGCCGGTTATTATAAAAGCTTCCTGCCATCCCCAGGCTAACACTATTGCAGGAACGGCCAGAGGTGCGATAATTGCTCCTACATTTGTTCCGGAGTTGAAGATCCCGGTAGCCAGGGCCCTCTCTTTCTTTGGAAACCATTCTGCAATAACCTTGATGGCGGCAGGGAAGTTCGCTGACTCACTTATTCCTAACATCGCTCTCCAGAACCCAAATCCAAATGCAGCCCTGGCCAGTGCATGCCCCATTGCAGCTAAACTCCAGAATATAA
>JAHYJA010000254.1 GCA_019429325.1 Bacteroidales bacterium | reverse complement strand
CTCAGGATGCAGATCTGGATGACTCCCTGATTATCCCTCAGAGCCAGAAGCATGTCATCAGAAAGGTTGCGCGGACTCTCGCACAAAGCCCTGCAGGAGGAGTGTGATGCGATCACGGGAGCCGCTGAGGTATTAAGAACATCATAAAAAGCCTTATCAGAAATATGCGAGACATCTATCATCATCCCGATCCTGTTCATCTCTTTCACCATCTCTGCCCCGAAATCCGAGAGGCCGTTATGCTCAGGTCCTCCCGCATCAGTCGAAGAGTCGCAAATATCGTTATTCCTTGAATGGGAAAGAGTGATATACCTGGCCCCAAGGTCATAGTACTCCTTTATCCTCGAAAGATCACGGCCTATCGGGTACCCGTTCTCCACACCGATAAATGCTGAAATCTTTCCTGCTTTCTTAAGCCTGTATGCATCATCGGTTGTGAGGGCTATCTCAGCCATCAGGGAGTTCTTCTCAACATTCCTGTGAATGGCGCTGAAGATCTCCAGAGCCCTTGCATGAACGGCATTATATGCTGAGTCCGTCCTCGGTCCCTGACCGATGAAAACCGCAAAGAACTCAGCATCGAGCTTTCCCTCCTTCATTCGCGGAAAATCAACACAACCCTCTTCATTGCGCGCACCAAGGTCAAAATCAGGATCAGTAAAACTCATTGGAGTATCGCAATGTGTATCAACCGAAAGAATTGATGCATGAATCTTATCAGCCCGCTTTGCAAGCTTCTCTTCGGATGTATTGCATCCTTCAAACAGCATAAATATTACTGCAATGCCTATTAATCCTTTCATTGTTCGATCTGTGTTTATTACCGGCGCAAGATAATTAAAAATAGACCTTTGGTTTCCTCATTACCATGTATTTAACACTATTTAACAGAGGCGGGCATTCCGCTCCGCAATGGCAGCACCTGACGCCGGAACAGTAACTGTCCCTGGCGCGTGCCTTCAACAGAACTTTTCAGATTAACTGTTGTTTACCATATCAAATAACTAAATTTGTACAAATGGTCAGGGACAGATAAAATCGGGGGAGATTCCCGCATTATTTCAGGAGCTGATCAGAATAATTAAAATGATAATATTATGAGTAAACATTATGCAAATGCAAGGTGGGAAGGCAACCTGACCGGAGGATCCGGTAAATACACCCTTAAAACAAGCGGTTACGAGGGGAGCCTCCGGTATTCATCACGCTTTGAAGACGACAAGAGCGCTTCAAGCCCTGAGGAACTTATCGGTGCAGCCCTGGCCAGCTGCTATTCGATGGCTCTGGCACATGCTCTTGACCAGGCAGGTCATACACCCGAAAAGATAGAAACCTCTGCCGAGGTAATCCTGGACAAAACATCCGCGGGATTTTCAATTACCACGATCGTTTTGAAAACCAAAGGAATAGTAAAGGGTGTGGCCCGGGAAGAGTTCCTGGAGACTGCCGAAAAAACCAAGAAGAGATGCCCTGTTTCAAGAGCCCTGACAGCTGTTGATATTAAACTGGAGGCTGAGCTGGGTTAATAAAAAAAAGCCCCGACTTTAATGTCGGGGCAGCCATGAAAAGAATGGAAAAATTGCTTTTGGACAGTAAAAGCTTCTTTCTAAAGCATCACAGCTTTAAATATCTTTGGTTCTCTTACTTACTCTACTTTTATTACGATCAAATTCAATCGTAAATATATAAAGTTTTTTACTGAAATGCAATAAAAAACTTTCTTATCTTCTGCTAATTTTGCTTTAGGGGCGACCGGCCGTTCATATTTCAGTACCCGGCCGTCCGGTTCACTTCGAAGATATGAATAAATATTCGCTCCTGATCCTTTCTGTTGCCGGAGGATTTTTTTCAGCGCTTGCCTGGACTGACTGGTGCCCCGGACTCATTCTCCTGGTCTCATTCACCCCCTTTTTCCTCATAGGTGAATATCTTGCTGAAAATCCCGGCAAATATTCAGCAGGCACATATTTTACTTACCTCATACCGGGTTTCATTGTCTTCTGCATCATTTCCCTCGGTTGGATCAGGGTGGTAAGCATCGTTGCCGC
>JAHYJA010000078.1 GCA_019429325.1 Bacteroidales bacterium | reverse complement strand
GGCATATAATCCGTGTGCCTCGGCATGATTGGGATTGATCTCAATGGCTTTTTTATATGCTGACTCAGCTGCCCCCCAGTCCCACAAGCCCTGCCAATTCAAGCCTGCCAACGTATGTTGTACTTCAGCCAGTGAGTTATCCAGTTCAAGGGCCTTTTCGACGGCCTCCATCATTTTTGGAACTGCTTCTTCAGGTGTTGCCCATCCAAGCACTTGATAAAACCACCATACATGGGCAATACCTGTGTATGCAAGGGCGAAGTCAGGGTCTCTTTCTAAGGCTTTTTCAAAATATTGCATTGCCAAAGCAATGTCTTCTGCATTGTATTTATAGACAGCGAATCTGCCCTTTAAATAATTCTCATAGGCTATAAGATCTGTAGTGGGTATATCCTCTATAAGCTCTACTTCCTTCGGGGACAGAACAGCTTTCAGTTCTCTTGCTACTGATTGTGCCACTTCACTCTGAATAAAAAATATGCGTGACAGATCACTCAGATCTCCGTCGTAAATTTCCGACCATAAATGGGCATCGGTTCCGGCATCGATCAGCTGAACGGTAATGCGCACGTTGTTTCCACTTCTGCGCACGCTGCCTTCGAGTATGGTGGCAACCCCCAGTTCACCGGCAATTTCTTTTATCGATTTATCAGTATTCTTATAACGCATGGAGGAAGTTCGTGAAATCACCTTCAGATCGCCAATCTTGTAGAGGCGGTCCAGTATCTCCTCCATCATCCCATCGCTGAAATATTCCTGGTCGGGGTCATTGCTCAGGTTTGTGAATGGTAGCACGGCAATGGATTTAGCCAATTCTGTGGTTTCAAGGGACATTTTCTGTTTCAACAGAGGCATGACTATCAGCAGTGCGGCAATCAGTATCACTCCCGGCACCGCCATCGTTATTGCTGCTTTCTTCCATGGTTTTCCGGCTGAGGCTTTAGTTCTTTTGCCATGCCCCACCTTAAGGGTCCCGTCCCGGATGGCTTTTTCAAGATCATCATCTTTAACTTCATCATTCTCAAGAAAAATCTTAATCACCCCGGATAATTTATTAACGTGCTCTTCCAGCGGAGGGGTCGTGGCATCGAGCCAGTGGACACTGCTCAAATAGTATTCGAGTTGTTTTGACAATGGTACATCTTCAAGCCGGAGGTTAATGACGGGAAGTCCGGTATCTACTGCCCGGTCCACCTCTCTGATGACCTGTTTGGAGTTGCTGGAATTTGATGAATATACAAGGACGAACACTTTTGATGACCTGATACCATCGATGATGGCCTCTGCGAAATCAACTCCCGGGGTGATATTACGCGGAGCTATCCAGCAGGAGATGCCGTTTTGTTCAAGGACAGAACAAACGGTGTCAGCGGCGGTTTTGTCGATACTGGAGTAGCTTATGAATACATCATGGGCCATGTGTTTGTTGTTTTGGGATGGCAATGTTTCGTCCTATTGTTCTTTTGATTCACGAAGAGCCGGCCAGGAATATTGAGAAACCTTCGAATGGTCCGGAGGTTGGTATTTCCTGTCTCAATAGTCATCCAGATTCAGTTTTGTCAGCAATACCTGGAATCTCGGATCGGCGCGAAGCTTTTTGTATTCTTTGAATATATTGATAAAGGGCATGAGTGTATCACGTTCTTCAAATGCTTTATCAAAATATTCAAATGCCAGATCAAATTTGTTAAGCTCCCCGGCAAGGAATGCAATACAGACCGAGGAGACCCATTTTTCATTTTTTTGTTTAATCAGTTCGCTGAGGATGTTCTCCGCCTTTTCCGTATTACCTTGTGCATGAAAGATTGTTCCAAGATAGGATTCTGCCCATCCCGAGTAAACCACAAGTTCCAGGGACCTTTGAAAAGCGAGAATTGCCTCATTGATCATCCCTTTCGCACCATACGCCCTGCCTGCATGAAAATATGCAAGACCCATGTCTGGTTCCAGCTCTATTGCTTTTTTAAACTGTTCCAGCCCTTCATCGTTCTTACCTGCTGTGTGATAGATTCCTGTTCCGAAAGCATAAAAAAGTGGCATGAGAGGGTCTGTCTCCTGAGCTTTAATAATTTGGGTAATCGCCTCATCAAACCTTCCCATAGCCAGTTCGTACCAGGCAAAATGAGATCTGCATGTTGACATTCCCGGATTCAGGGAAAGCGCTTTTCTGAAAGAGTATTCGGCGGTTTTCCAGTCCCAGTCAAACCAGAAGGCAGTCAAAGCTGAAGTTGCATACACCTCGGCAAGATTCTCGTCCAACTGAAGCGCTTTGTGCAATGCTTCTTTGGCCCTGGGTATAACCTCCTGCGGGGGGAGAAGGCTCAAAACTCCATAAGCCCCATAAATGTTCGCAATACCCACATAGGGAAGAGCATAGCCGGGATCTTTTTCCAATGCCAACCTGTAAAACCCCAATGCGGTTTCCAATGATTCGGGCGATGGCCTTGAACTGAAGTACATGCCTTTTAGATACAGGGTATAAGCCTCGGGGTCTTTGGTATAGTGTTTTTCAATGACTGCTTTCTCACTGGCCTTCATCTTCACCTTAAGCCGGTCAACAATTGCTGCGGTCAACTCATCCTGAATATCAAATATATCACCCATGCTTCTGTCGAATTTTTCTGACCAAACCAGATAACCTTCTGCTGCATTGATAAGTTGAGCAGTAATTCTGAGCCTCTCGCCGGCTTTTCTTACACTTCCTTCAAGAATAAAATTAACATTTACCTCCCCGGCAATCTCGGCAGTTTTTTTCCTGGCACCCTTGTAAGCCATGGCGGAATTACGGGATATCACCAGGATATCCTGAATATGCGAAAGGTCGGTAATGATCTCCTCGGTTAACCCATCGCTGAAGTATTCCTGCTCGGGATCATTACTGATATTCTCAAACGGCAGGACAATGATGGATTTTTCTTTTGCAGGAGGTTTTTCTGCCGGTGAAGCTATTGGCTCTATTTTGGTGGGAATTTTCAATGGTTCTTCTTTCAATCCACTGACAACATCCCTTATGGCATTGGCCACCCTGTTGATCTGGTTCCGGTAAATCGTTTTATTTATATTCGTCTTCTCATTATCATAAGCCGTCAGCGGCCGGTTTACTCCCGGCTCCTTATAAATAAATTCAATCCCCCGAAGATATCCGCCAAGAGCAGATTCACACAACAAAAGATCGTTGCTGTCCAGTTCATGAATTCTAACCGGCAGCACTCTGCTGGCCACGTTACCGTCTGGCAGATTTACTTTCATACCGTATTGGTCCTTCGCCGCCTGCTCAATAAATGCCTTGAACTCATGCTCCCATGCAAAGGATTTCGGATCGCAATAAGTACGTGAAATGACCGGAATAAAGACCAGGCATTTCAACTTTTTCTTTAATGAAGCATCTACATCGTGCGTTTCCAGTAATCCGTCTTGGGGGTTGATATCGAGGTAGACACTTATCTCTTCCTTAAATGTGGCTTCAAGTTCTTTCCTGAGGTTGTTGACAAACTCGGTTACCCAACCATCATATTTATTATCTTTCTGGCGGTAACTGATGAAAATGTCATATTCGTATCCCGGGATCAGGCTGGCCATGACAGGTTTGAAGGTTATTTGTGATAAAGTTAAATAAAATCATGCAATCGTGCAATTACCGGTTCACCTCGTTCATCGGGATTTCGACGTTCGAAGGCCGAAGCCGGAAGATTAGGATCCGCCGGCTGGCGGAGACGCAATTCCGCACCAGCGGAACGAAAAAATAATTTATGATTCGTGATTCGAGAGTCTTGAGTTGTGATTTATCTCTTGTCTCCCGCTTCCGCTTGGCAGAACTTTGCGGCCCCGCATAACCTTGTTAAATTTGCCAAAGGACAAGGACAGAACATACGGTTTCAGCGGCGGCTTTGTCGATGCTGGAGTAGCTTATGAAAACCTCGTGGGGCATATTTTAAAATTACCATCAGAAAGATAGGAAATAGTGAAATACCAGTCAAATAAAAGTTGGGGAGTAGAAAGTGAGGAAAAGAGTGATATAATGAAGAGCTACTTCTAACAAGAGGCTAATAAAGAAATCCGAACAACCAGACAGGCACCTTGTTCCCTGAACCAGTTTCGATGTTGTCTGCAGCAACCAGGTAATTATCGAGATGCTTTACCTGTTTCGCCGATTTGCCTTTACCGCCAACCTCAATTGTCAATTCGCCAACCAGAAAGTCCCCATCTGGTGATGCACTAACATCCATACCTGCATTAAGCAATTGGTTTAAAACAAAAGTTTCCCTGATATTGCCGATATCCGGTTTTTCAATAAGGGCATATGCAAGATTACTGTTTTCCAGATAGATTTTTTCAGGTTTTTGCAAAGTAGAGACACCTTTACCCACTGCACTGAGGGTATTTAGCAGTCGGGCATCCCTTAACTGATAAATATATTGGTAAACACTATCCCTGCTCAGATCAAGCTTCCTCGCCAGTGAAGAAATATTCGGTTTAAACGGGACTGACTCTGCAAGAACTGCCAGCAATTTCTTGACTTTAACTGCCGTTCCTGAATTATATGAAGAAATATACGCCAGATCAACATCAACAATCGTATTTATCACCTGCCTCAGTATTATATGATAGGTCTCCTCTCCCTCAGAAATTATCGGAAGATATCCTTTTTCCAGGTAGCTGCGAAATGCGGGCAGTGGGTGAAAATCATCAGAGATAATCCTGCTAAGCTGTTGATGGTTAAGTCTTATTTCATCTGGACTGACTGCTTTAATATTACTCCCGCGTGTAAACTTAAGAAACTCCCGGAAGGAAAGTCCCGGAAGAAGGTAAGTAAGAACCCTTCTGCTCAGATCAGCCTCTCCCCGGTAAATATCCAACGCGGATGAAGCAGAAAAAACTATCTTCATCTGTGGCAATCCATCATATATATTCTTTAGTTCAACAGACCAATTCGGATACTTATGTACTTCATCAATAAACAGGATTTTCCCTCCCTGTTTTTGCCAGTCGTTTGCTGTATCCAACAGGGTGTGATTATAGAACCAGTTGTGATCGGCAGTTATATACAGGGCATCGGGAGGTAATCCAAGGTCAAATTTCAGACGCTGCAACATCATTGTGGTTTTACCTGCCCCCCTTGGACCCTTGATGCCTATCATGCGATGGTTCCAGTTGATCCGGTCATGAAGATATCTCCTGAAATCATTCTTTATGGTCCGGAGCATATTTTCCTGAAACTCTAGTAAACTATCCATGTTTCTGTCAATTTGATACGACAAATATACTATTATTTTGCATTATCTATCCTACATAACAATTGTATTATTCGTATATGCCGGATTGTCTGCCAAAAATGCCCCTGTCGGGAATGTTTTACTGAATGTATGATTCTCCCTCAATCAGATTTTGGAATCTGCAGGTTCATCTTCTCACATACTGCAATGAACCTGGGATTCCCGAACAATGGTTCAAAATATCGCCCCGTTGCAGTTATATATGCCATTTGCGGGTCATGCAACTCAAATCCCTTTTCAAGATAATCCATAGCTTTATCAGGTTGATTAGCAATAATGGACCTCATTGACATATCAAAAAAGCTAACGTAATTGTTTTCAGCATATTTCTCCAAATGAGTCATTATTTCTTTATATGCCGCAACAATTCCGGATTCTCTGTATATTCTCTCAATCTTTTCATAAGTAGCTTCTTCAATTGCAAATAAAGGAAGCAGGACTTTTACCGCTTTAATAACTTTGTCGTATTCCTTTAAACTGAAAGCTGCTAATTCAATCATATAATTGGCGTTCAGGTCTTTCGGATTATCTGCCACAATTTCCTCCGCGACAGATAAGCCAGTTTTAAAATCCCCTGCCTGTACCATTGTTCCTGAATACAATAACTTCATCGCAGGATTTGACGGATCGAGGCTTAATGCAAGCTCGGCCTGTGCCAGTGCTTCATCATTTCTTTGCAGTATCAATAATAGTTGTGCATATAAATTCCTTGCATTGGCATCGTTTGGATTAATGGCCAAAGTTTTTAAGAACTCTCTTTCACTCTTTTCCCAGTCCCACTCCACCAAATGAGCAATCATGGCACTCATATAATGAACCTGAGAAATATCCGGATCCAGTTCTTTAGCTTTCTCAAGGTTCTCGAGAATTTTCGGACCAGCTACATCAGGTGGTTCAAAAGCTCCTTGCTGTATCCACAGCCAGATCTCTGCCATTCCTGCATAGAGAGGAGCCCAGCCGGGGTTTTTCTCAACGGCGCTGTTCAGATAATCAAGGGCTTTGGAAAGTGATTCCCTTGTATAATCACCCCAGAATGAACGTGCCTTAAGGTATTTCTCATATACCTCAAGGTCAGTCGAGGGTATCTTTTCAATGAGCCGTTTCTCTTCAGGGGATATTACAGCCTTCAGTTCACTGGCCACAGTTTGTGCAACTTCACTTTGAATATTAAATATTCGGGAAAGATCGCTCAGATCTCCATTGTAAATCTCTGACCATAAGTGGGCATCGGTTCCGGCATCAATCAGCTGAACGGCAATGCGCACCATATTGCCTGCTCTGCGAACACTGCCTTCAATTATGCTGGCAACTCCCAGTTCACGTGCAATCTCTTTTATTGACTTGTCACTATTCTTATAATGCATCGAAGAAGTTCGTGAGATGACTTTCAGATCGCCGATCTTGAAGAGACGGTCCAGGATCTCCTCCATCATCCCGTCACTGAAATACTCCTGTTCAGGATCGTTGCTCATGTTTTTGAAGGGCAGCACGGCAATCGATTTTTTATCCTGTCCCACTTTCAGTATTCCATCCCTGACAGCTTTTTCAAGATCACCCTCTCTTGCATCATCCTTCCTGAGAAAAATTTTAACCACTCCCGATAATTTATTAATATGCTCTTCAAGCGGAGGCTTTAAGGCATCGAGCCAGTGAACACTGCTCAGGTAATATTCAAGTTGTTTTGACAGGGGTACATCCTCGAGCCGGAGGTTAATAACCGGTAGTCCGGCATGTACTGCCCGGTCCACTTCCCTGATTACCTGTTTGGAGTTATTCGAGTTGGATGAATAGACCAGGATAAACAGTTTCGATGATTTAATTCCATCGATGATGCCTTCAGCAAAATCAAGTCCCGGGGTAATATCCCTCGGTGCTATCCAGCAGCTTATGCCATTTTGCTCAAGGATTAAACAAACAGTTTCAGCAGCGGTTTTGTCTACGCTGGAGTAGCTTATGAAAACCTCGTGGGGCATATAATGATTTATGAAGGAATGATTTATCCTTTTCCCAGTCATATGATAAAGGTAGCAAAAAGATGTATATGAGTCAAGAATGTTTTACCTGAAACCTGAAATGACAGGTAAGATTTCGATTGTCATTCGATTGTCATTCGATTGTCATTAAGTGGTTTAACAATGAATGACGGCCGTAGGCCGAATGACGTCCGCCGGTAGGCGGACAAATGACAATAAATGACAGGAATCTGATTAATGTCTGAACCGCAAAAAATACTCTCCGCTTTCCAATTTAAGGCAGGGATCACCGGTTTTAACGTTTCGTCCGTTTAGCCTGAAGCTCTTCGTATTTTCGGGAATGGTAAGGGAAGCCGTGCATCCAACCGGTATTTTTACTGATATTTCAAGAATCTCTTTTTCCATGCTCCAGTTAACCGTTACGGTACCATACGGAGTCTCCTTTGTTGTATTTGCCCAAGTGATGCCGGCAGGTATCTGAGGATCTATAACCAGACGCTTCCAGGCCGGGGAATTCTCATCGGCGCGTATACCGCCTACAGCTTCATAGAACCATGAGCCGATACCGTTATAGCAGTTGTGTATCCGGCTCCTGCTTCCGTCCCAGTGCTCCCATGTTGCAGTTGCTCCGTTATCAATCATGTAAAGATAGCCCGGATAAGCTCTTTTTTTAAGCATGGAATACATCAGATCTGATTCATGTTCTTTCGCAGCCCATTCGGTAAATACAGGAACCCCTACCAGTCCGCATGCAAAATGTCCGTTGTGGCTGATCTTTATCTCATCGATCAGATTAATCCTTACAGCCTCTTTAAGAGTTTCAGGAACGATCCCTGCCAGAAGGGGGTAGGTGAGGTCGATCTGTGATCCGCTGCCATATATTCTTTTGGTGGTGTTAAATAATTTTTCATTAATAAGCCTTCTGAGTTGTTCTTTTCTCTCTGCGAAGATCCTTATGTCGTCAGTTTTGCCTATTGCTTCTGCAATCTTTTCCATCGTCTCATAGCAGATGGTTATAAAGCAGTTGTTCACAAGGCTGACAGAAGCCGGGTCGGTCTGATCGACTCCTTCAGGTGTGGCCCAGTCACCAAGATACCACGATCTGTAATCGGTCTCGGGCCAGGGCTCCAGTAATCCCTCAGGGGAGTGTTTCTCAACATAGCCCAGCCATTGCTGCATTACAGGGTAATATTTTTCAAGCAGGCGGGTGTCTCCATAATTAAGGTAAGTTTTCCATGAGGCGGTGATTAAAAAACCACACCAGTAGGGTCCTCCGCCGGCACGATACGGGTTGGGAGCGGTGTGAGGCATCCCTCCGTCCTCGCGGATACAGTCGGCCCATGCCTGCAGCCAGTTGTTATACAGCGGCGCCATGTCAAACATTATCTGGGCTGTCTGAGTGGAAGCATTGCCATCGCCCCCGTAACCGAGACGCTCGATATGGGAACAGTCGACAAGATAGCCACCGAGACTCAGACACTTCAGAGTATGAAGCACCATGTCGTGGATCATGTTAAGATCGGGATCGGAACACTCGAATGATGAGGCCATCCTGTAATTGGTGTGGATCAGAAATGCGGCGATATCCTCCCTGGCAGGTTCCTGCCTGAGGTTTGATATCTTCAGATACCTGAAAGAGTGATAATTGAACTTGTTTCGAAAGAATTCGTTGTCCTTTCCGGAAGCTATATAACCATCCCGCTGATTCTGATTGGCAAATTTGCCGGATTTGTCGAGACGATCGCTGTACTCCAGAATTATTTCATCTCCTGAATTCAGCTGAGAAAATTTTACATCAATCCATCCTGTAACGGATGTTCCCATATCTATCAGCCAGGTGTTTTCACCTTCCGGTTGAATGCTTACCGGTTTAATTTCCTCAATAATCCTGTTGTTCTCTGTCACCTGCGGAGATACTTCATGATCCGGCGGCATGACTGTAATAACCGGCTCCCATACTGCCTTATCCAGGGTTTCCCCCGACAGATCGGGCAGAAGAAGTGATCCGTCAACCAGTTCCCCCCCGAATCTGCCGGGTCTCCAGGTACCGGTGTTGTAATAACCGCTGTTCCTTGCTTTCCATGTCGGGTCGGTAGAGTGAACAGTTTTCCACGCTCCGTTGGAATATTGTTCTATCTGAGCCCTTACAAGAGGACCTTCATCAGCGACACCCGGCAATCCCTTGCTGTACCAGCCCTGTCCGATCCAGAGGACAATGTCGTTTCTGCCGGCCTTTAGAAGAGGGGTAATGTCATATGTGTTGGCCACTGATCTTTTATTAAATTGCGATACAGCCGGTGTAAGCACATAATCACTCACTTTTTCTCCGTTAAGATAAACCTCATGGTAGCCAAGGGAATTGACATGAAGAAATACTTTTTCCGGTTCATCGGGCATTTCGAAAGTTTTTCTTAACTGTGGCGCAGGTGAGCGCCCTTCCCTGTCGGGAAACCCGATATAGTCTGCAATCCAGTCAGATCCATTTAAGAGACCTATACTGAAGGATGCCTGATCACTCCATTCCGACACGACGTCCCCTTCGTTCCAGATTCTGACTTTCCAATAGCCTGATGAGCGTGAGCTGAGTCTCTTTCCATTGTAAGGCACAAGCACACTTTCCGGTGAAATCACTTTCCCGGAGTTCCACAGGTTGGCATCCTCTTCGTTCAGGAGGCCGGGACCGGTGGCAACCAGGAGCTGATATGCGGTCTGTCTGGTACCGTTTCCGGCAGAACGGATCTTCCAGCTTAACCTGGGTGCATCTGTCCCTGTTCCGGGAGGTTCGGTAAGATTTTCACACCTGAGATCATAAAAAGTTATCGTTTTAACCGAGTCAGAACATCCGTAAATAAGCAGAAGAATAACTGCTTTTAAAATTAAAAGGTATCTCAGCTTCATGGCAGTGATGTTTGGTTTTCAGATTTTTATAATTCAAACCAGTTCAGAAATTGGGTTTTATCGGTTTCTTTTTGACTGCAGTGATGATATTCGTTTGTATGAGGGTCGTAACAATAGTCCTTCTCCCATTCATCCGCATTCTCCGATATCTGCCGGACAGCGTCGATAATAAATAACAGCTCTTCGTCTGACATTGTTGGGTGAAGGGAGAGTCTTATCCATCCCGGTTTCAGCGACAAGTCTCCTGCATCGATCCTGTCGGTAATCTCTTTTGAGTATTGGAAATCAACGTTCAGGAGAAAATGGCCGTAAGTGCCGGCACAGGAACAGCCTCCCCGTACCTGGATGCCAAACCTGTCGTTCAGAAGCTTTGTAACAAGATTGTGATGAATATTGTCAAGATGGAATGAAAAAACTCCCAGTCTCCCGGTGATGTTATCGGCAAGTATATGTAAACCACGGATATCTGATAAGCCTTTGAATGCAATATCAATAAGCTCTGCTTCCCGTTCCCTGATAAGCCTTGTGTCCATTTTTTCCTTCAGGGTTATAGCCAGCGCTGCCTTTATTCCCTGAAGGAAGCCCGGTGTGCCGCCGTCCTCTTTCACCTCAATATCGGTTATATAACTGTACTCGCCCCAGCGGTTGGTCCATTTGACGGTTCCTCCCCCGGGTGTGTCGGGAGTATAGTTTTTATAGAGCTCCTTGTTGAAGATCAGCACTCCTGCACTGCCAGGTCCGCCAAGAAATTTATGAGGGGAAAAGAATATTGCGTCGAGCTGCTCCGGTTTATCGGGAGGATGCATATTGATATCAACGTATGGGGCGGAGGCGGCAAAGTCAACGAAGCAGTAACCATTATGTTCATGCATTATTTTTGCCAGTTCGTGGAACGGTGGCATATAGCCCGTAACATTTGAGCATGCCGTGAAAGACCCGATCAGCAGAGGTCTCGTTTTGTATTTTATGATCTCTTTTCGCAGTGCATCGGGATTGACTGTCAGATCTGCCGATGGTTCAAGGACAACCACATCTGCGAGAGTCTCGAACCACGATGTATGGTTTGAATGATGCTCGGTATGGGTAAGGAAAACGACCGGACGGTTCTCATTGGGAATATCACGGCAGGAGTTGTATTCACCATGTGTGAAAACGCAGTAGTTGATTGCCTGTTCAGGGACCTTCAGTCCCAGGATCCTCTGGAGCTTGGCTATCGCAGAGGTCATTCCGGTACCCGTAAAGATCAGGATATCTTCTTCTGTTGCATTAACATGCTGTTTGACAATCTTCTGGGCATGGTGATAAGCCTGAGTCATGGCGTTTCCCGTGGCAGTTGATTCTGAATGTGTATTGCCGACCATTGGACCTATTTCCTCCAGTATTCTTTTTTCAATCGGCTCATATAGCCTCCCGCTCGCTATCCAGTCGGCATATACGAGCTTCTTCTGCCCGTAAGGTGTTATAATTTCAGCATCAATACCGATAATATTCTTTCGATACCGGCCGAAATATTTTTCCAGGTATGATTCTCTGTGCATTTAGTCTTATCTGATCTTGTAGTGTCCTTCAAGTATTTTGCTGAAGAGTTTTCCGGGCAGGATATACTTCAGGAGAACAGCAAGTTTCTGTTCGAATGGTGCGATGATATACCTTTGTTTCGGGTTTCTGCAATTAATTATTCTGACTATTTTCTTTGCAAGGAACTGAGGGAGCCACCCATTATTTTCATCATTTTCTATTACCGACAGGGTTCTCTGAAACTGATCTCCGTACGGGTCATCCTCATTGGGAGGAGGCAGGTATTTCCGCCTGTTCAGGGTGTTATTTGTATGAAAATCACCCGGGTTAATGACTATTACCTTGATATTAAATTGTCTGACTTCCATCCGCAGGGCTTCGCTGAAACCTTCGATCGCAAATTTACTGGCGGAGTAATATGCCTGGTACGGAAGACCCATCAATCCCCCTATTGAACTGAAATTGATTATGGTACCACCTCCATGTTTACGCATGACGGGCAACACTTTCTTTGTGAGATTTACCATTCCCATAAAGTTGGTTTCAATCTGAAGCCTGATATTTGTGGATGATGTCATCTCAGCCGGTCCTCCGGTGTGCATGCCGGCGTTGTTGATCAGGACATCTATTCTGCCCTCCCTCTGAACAACGGTTCTGACAGTATTCCTAATGGAAATATAGCTGGTAAGATCCATTCTCAACAGATGTTCCGTGGTTCCAGGGCCCGGCTGATTCCTCACTGTCCGGTAGACAATATGACCTGCCCTGACCAGCAGCCTTGAGATCTGTTTCCCAAATCCTGAAGATACTCCTGTTATAAGGATTACTTTTTTCATACTATGAGAATATTCTTATTACACAGAGGTACACTGAAAAAAAACACGGAGTTGCACAGAGCTTTTATCCTCAGTGATCCTCTGTGAACACCTCTGTGCTTCTCTGTGTAATATCAAGCTGTTTATTTGATAAACTATTGAACTAATATTTCCAGCCCCCTTGCAGCCTTCGTTATTTTTTCGATTGATTCTTCCACCTGGGCCATAGTATGAGTTGCCATCAGCGAATATCTGATCAGGCAATCCTCTTTCGGCACTGCCGGCGAGACAACCGGATTTACAAAAATCCCGTCGGCCAGAAGCATTTGAGTAAGCTGTAATGCCTTTATGTTGTCGCGTATGAACAGCGGAATAATCGGAGACTCTGAATTTCCGGTATCGAATCCGGCGTCCCTGAAACCTTTAAGAGCATAACCGGTTAAATCCCAAAGGTGCTGAATCCTTTCAGGTTCTGATTCCATAATATCCAGGGCAGCCAGTACCGTTGCTGCAGAGGCGGGGGTTATGCTGGCACTGAAGATCAGGGACCGGGAGTTATGTTTAATGAAGTTAATTATCTCGGCATCTGAGGCGATAAATCCACCGAGCGAGGCCAGCGATTTGGAAAAGGTCCCCATTATGAGATCCACCTTGTCAGTCAGCCCGAAGTGATCGGCAGTGCCGGCTCCATTCCTGCCCAGTACTCCGATAGAATGAGCATCGTCCAGCATGATCGTGGCGTTGTATTTTTCTGAAAGATTGACCAGTTCAGGTAGCTTGATAATGTCACCCTCCATGGAAAAAATGCCGTCAACCACAATAAGCTTGAGGCTCTCGGGTGTGCAGATCTTAAGCTTGCTTTCGAGGGATCTCATGTCGTTGTGCTTGAACTTGAGGACCCTGGAGAAGGAGAGCCTGCTGCCTTCGATTATCGAGGCATGATCAAGTTCATCGAGGATCAGATGATCTCTCCGGCCCGTGAGCACCGATACCACACCGAGATTAACCTGGAAGCCGGTACTGAAACAAAGGGCCCCTGCCTTGCCGACCAGCTTTGCCAGACGATCCTCCAGCTCTATATGGATATCGAGGGTGCCGTTGAGAAACCTCGATCCGGCACAACCTGTACCATATTTATCAATGGCCTTTTTAGCGGCTTCCTTGATCTTCGGATGGTTAGTAAGACCAAGATAACTGTTCGATCCGAACATCAGGACCTTTTTCCCCTTGATGGTCACAACGGTATCCTGATCCGACTCAATTTCCCTGAAATAGGGATAAATGCCTGCTTGCATTGCCCTCTGAGGGGCATCGTACTTTGAAAGCTTTTTCCTTAAGATTCTCACTTTATGATAATTTTGGTCGTACCAAATATATTAAAATTATAATTTGAAAAATTAAATTATAGCTTTGAAGTCCTGATAGTATTTTATTATGTTTTGGTTTTATAAACTTTCTCTGATTCTGATCTTTGCTTTTGCGGGCATAGTTCTTGTCCTGCTGATATTTATTCCCGCACCTTACGGGAAATTTCTGCGAAAGGGATGGGGCCCTGCAATCAAGACCAAATGGGCCTGGATGATAATGGAATTTCCCTCACCGGCCCTGATGATTCTGCTTTTTCTTCTCTCCGGAAGGATGCATATGATCCAGATTATATTTCTGGTTCTCTGGGCATCGCATTACCTGCACCGGACTTTCATTTATCCCTTCAGTCTGTCGGGCAGGGAGAAGCCTTGTCCGGTCCTCCTGGTGGTGATGGCGATTCTGTTTAACTGCCTGAACGGATTCGCAAACGGATATGGCATTTTCCATCTTTACTACTATACATTCTCCTGGCTGATGACATGGAAATTCCTGACCGGGTTTATTCTGTTCATAACCGGATTCATCATCAATAAGACCGCTGATGAAAAGCTTCGCAGACTGAGAAAGGAAAATCCGGGGGAGTATGTTATCCCGAACGGCTGGCTATTCAGGTATATCTCCTCTCCCCATTATTTCGGGGAGATAATCGAATGGACAGGCTGGGCGGTTATGACCTGGTCGCTACCGGGACTTGCATTTGCGGTCTTTACGTTTGCCAATCTCTTCCCGAGGGCGATCAGCTCCCATAAATGGTATAAGGAGAAGTTCCACGATTATCCCGCTGAACGGAAAGCGATTATCCCGTTTATAGTTTGAAGTGCCTAAAGTGCCTAAAGTGCCTAAAGTGCCTAAAGGGAGTGGAGTTACCGGATCATTTACATCAACTTTAGGCACTCCGAACTTTAGGCACTCCGAACTTTAGGTACTTCCGTAAATTTTCTCAAAATAAAATCCGGTAATAATTTGGATCATATTCCTGTGACAATTATTTTTGCCGCGAAATCAATTTATTGGAACAGATGGACGATGGCCCTGCGGGATATAGTATAAGACTCTGACACAAAAGGAGTACTCTGTTCACAGCTTGCCTCCTTTTGTATCAAAAATTAAAAGGAGGTGACAATGACTTCATTCACAACATTTTATTTGAGCGGTTTGATCGGAAAGGAAGTATTTGGTCCTAACGGTGATTCCGTTGGTGTGATCAAAGATCTGCTTACCAGATCAATACCGGTGGAAGGAGATGAATTTAGCAGACAGCTTGTTACCGGTGTCAGGTTGAAGGTGGGCAGGCAGGTTATTAACTACTCCTTCCGCACTTTCAGGGTCATCAAAGCCAGGGAGGCGCTCAACGTCACTTGTGCCGGTCTGGCAGATCTTCCGGAAGACGAAATTGCCGATGGCCTTTTCCTGGTGGAAAATGTTCTTGACAAGC
>JAHYJA010000253.1 GCA_019429325.1 Bacteroidales bacterium | reverse complement strand
CCTTTTCAGGATCAATCACTGTCCTCTGGCAGGCTTTCTGATGTCGGCAGGTGCACTGATAGTTTTCCTTGTCGTCTTCCCCTGGTATGTCTGGCTGACCTGGAGCCAGGAGAAAAACATTACGGTGAAGTACCTTTTTATGGTAATCGCATGCCTTGTGGTGGCTCTCCCCACCACACTCCTTAACATGGGTGTTCAGCAATCTTATGAGGAGGGATTCTATACCCATCAGTATCAGCAGGAGACTCTCTATAATTATCAGAGAGAGAGAAATGATGCTGAAGTCCTGGTTTATCACTACAGGGTAACCGACACCAGTATAAGAGAGCTTCACCACAGAACAAACGAGCTGCTTGCCGTCGTAAATGAGATGGAGGCAGAAATGGTAAGGATAGCTGAAGGGGAACCGGGAAAGCCAATGCAGAACCCCCGGCAACTGGTCAGCGACGGTGCGTCGACAAGGATCAGACACCTCGATCTGTCGAGGCCTTTTCATACTTCTCCTTATGCCCGGGTTGCAGCTCCCGGAACAGAGCCCCGGCAGAGGCTTGACGGAGAGATGAAAGAGTATAATGAGTTTCTCGCCGGCATCGCAGGATCTGATAATATGCCCCTGATCAAACCATTACTGGATTATTCTTCCTGGTTCCCGTCAATGATGGCCGAAAAGGATAATATTGCCTTAATGCCTGCACTGCATGGACTGACACTGCTCAAGAACAGGATACTGCTGTCGGAGATAATTGCAATCAAGATCATAACAATGCCACAGGAATCAGAATAAAAACCCCGGCCATGAAGCAAAAAATATATTTAACCGGAATTGCTGTAGTGATAATAAGCATTACAGGTGCGCTCCTCAAAATGGATCATTTACCGGGCGCTGCCATCCTCCTTACAACAGGGATATCAACACTTCTTCTCGTCTTCCTTCCCCTGGCGCTTTCAAACCATTTCAAAGCATATGGTAACAGGCAAACCCTGCCGCTGTACATAACTGTATGGATAACCTGCCTGGTTGTTTTTTCATCAATGCTCTTCAAAATTCTCCACTGGCCCGGTGCAGGTATCCTGGTGCTTGCAGCCCTTCCCTTTCCTTTCGTTGTATTTCTGCCGGTATATCTGTATGTTACATCAAAGATTAAAAACTTTGATTCTTATAACACCATATATGTTCTGTTCCTCCTGGCAGGATTATCGGTTCTAAACGGATTGCTGGCCCTGAACGTGTCGCGCGACAGGATAAGAGACACCCTGGTTCTGTCGGCTCATTATACAAGTTTTGACAGATCACTCAGTGATGCCGGTGAATTCTTTACCGTAGAAACCAATTCCCCCGAATACTTTAAGGTTCTTGTAACCATCGACAGCACGCTGAAGCTGATAGATGAATGCCAGGAGAAACTGCTTGACAAGGCCGGAATGAGTGCTGAGCAATGGCAGCGGGAACCGGTTGTTACAAATAAACTTGATTCAAAAGGGGCAGTAACCGATGTGATGTTCAGCGGAAAGAAACCTGTGCCCGCCTACCGGCTTGAAGAAAACCTGAACATCATAATTAACGGGTTAAGGCAGATGGTCGCGTTCGGGGATCTTGCCAGCCTGGCTCCCTTAATTCTGGGTTACGGTGAGCCGGGATACACGGGATCGCAGTGGCGCTCACTCGCGTTTGAAAATAACCACCTTTCCTGGACTCTGACTTACCTGGAAAGCCTTAAGGTTAATCTGAAGTTTTTAAGACTGAATGCGGCGCTGAAGTCTTACTGATGAGTTGAAGCTGAATCGTCTGGTGGGAAGGCTGATTTTACAGACGTCGCTCCTGAAACCATTCAGCCATTGTGTAGCCTCCTGGGTGCCGACCTGAACGAATCCGAACTTGATTCCGGCTATCCCCCACTCCCGGTACAGGGGAAGCAACTCATCCAGCTGCTTTTCAAGTGCCCTCCTGTTTACATACAGGAGGATCTTAATATTTTTAGAATTTGCATAACGGATCACCTCCGGAAGATCCAGGGGACCTTTTGAACGGGCAGGATCGATCGTTACAGTTGTGGCAGATCGGA
>JAHYJA010000077.1 GCA_019429325.1 Bacteroidales bacterium | reverse complement strand
TTTCGTGTCAGGGCAAACACACTAAAATCGGCAATTTTGTATCTCGTATTCATCGGAAAAGATTATATCTCTGACGATGATCTCAACAAAGCCCGGGCTCTGGCGGGATTATCCCCGGTAAAGGAGATTGCAGAAGCTGAAGCAATAACCCAGATGATAGAGATCCTAAGAGGGTAAGCAACTCATAAATACTGTTCACCGGTGATAATCCTTTGTTCACCGAAAACTATGTTAAGGCGAATATGTAAGTACTACCTTCGCAATAATTTATTAATAACAGACTAATGAAAAGGCACTTATTATCAGTAACAGCTCTCCTGTTTACCATTGCATTAACGGCACAACAGAGTGTTCTCCTTAAGATGAACCCGGAAAAAAACAAACCGTACCGTCTGAAATCTGTTACCGAACAGACAGTAACCCAGACGGTAAGTGGTAATCCGCAAACTGTAGAATCGAAGGTAATTTATACGCTTTCCCTGAAAGTGCTGGATATGACACCCGATTTTATGGTAGCGGAGGTGCACTTTGATACCATTATAACAAACACCAACACAATGGGTAAGATGTCAAGTATTAATTCAACTGTTGAAGGTGACATCAAATCTTCTGAAACTTCTGATATCATGTCATGCATAATGAACAGGCTGAGTAAAAATGCTGTATTTACCAAAATTGATTATGCCGGTAAACCTGTCGAGATCGTGAATGCTAAGATGCTATCCGATATGGTTTTAAAGGATACTGCTTCCGTTACCCTGACAGAGCCTCTGGCTTCAGCCATAAAAGCCCAGGCAGCAGCTGCAGTCAGTGGCAATAACCTGAAAACAATGATCGGAGGTTTTACCTGGCACCTGCCGGGTAAAGAGGTCCGCGTGGGAGAAAAATGGACGATATCTGACCAGGTTAATTCCGGAGGTATGCTACTTGCTGTAAGCACTACATATCGTCTCGACGGAATAAATGGCAATAACGCAGGATTAACAGTTGAATCGGTTATCAGGGCAGCTGAAAACGCCCCTCCGATAAAGTCTGCCGGTGCAGTTTGCTACTGTTGCCCTGCTCCAGATGCCTGATTCTGTGATGATAACGGGAGGAATAACCCTGACTGACGGAGGGTATATTCTGGAGAAGATAAGGCCCGGGAACTATTTTGTCAGAGCTACTTTTGTTGGCTACAACCCCACCGGGAAGGCAGTTACAATAAACGAGGGAGATAACGAGATCATTCTTGATACAATCTACCTGGCAGAGATAACAACGGCGCTTAATGAGGTAATGGTGGTCGGCGAAAGGCTTAAGGGAAAGGAACTGGTCGATCGTACAGTTTATACTATACCTGAGGTCGTTTCAAAGTCAACAAGCAACGGATATGATCTTATGAAAAAGATTCCCCAGGTCACCGTCGATTTCCAGAACAATATAACCCTTAACGGCAGCAGCAATTTCATAATCCAGGTGGATGGCAGGCAACGTGAAAGGGAGTATCTTGCCAGGCTTGTTCCTACAGACATCCAGAGCATTGAGATAATAAATAATCCGTCCGGGAAATATGAAGGCAATGTAGACGGGGTCATAAACATAATACTGAAAAAAGAGGCGAGGTTCGGGATCAGCGGCAATTTAATGGAAGCCCTTAAACCTTTTCACAAAGTCACAAGCGTTACGCAGGGCAGTATTGATTATTCATTAGGTAAGGTAACTTTATATGTAACCGGATCATATATAACGCAGGGACTCAATATCAGTCCGACCATCGACAACCGCTTCACAGCAATTGATTCGGCAACCTATTCTTTTGGTGACGGAAAGATAAAAGTCTCCCTGGGTTCAGTGAATGCCGGAATGGATTATTACCTGAACGACAGGAATAACCTGAGCTTCAACATGAGTTACAAACCGATATACCAGAATGTGGATTTTCCCAATACCACCACTCTGTTTAAAAGTAATGTTCCGCTGAATACGATTACATCACTTACAACAACTAAACTGTAAAGTGATGAAACGGCATTTTCTCTTTACTATAAACGTACTTTCAAAAAACCTGTCGAGGAATTGACGGCTGAGGCAAGCTATTATACTTTCAATTCTGTTTCAGGTAACTTTTTCTCAAATACCCGCTATCCATATAACAGTAATATTGTTCTCGATACATATTCAAGAGTTGAAGACGATCTTAATGACCGGAATTACTTCTCAACCAAGCTCGATTATGTGTATCCCCTGGGAATGAATTCAAAAATAGAAGCAGGCTATCACTTCTATTATCAGCAGATGGATTACGATTTTAAAATTAACCAGCAGGAAGAAAGCAACCTGTTTGAATATTCCGAGATCAGGAATTCAGCTTACACCGGGTTTGCCATGAACCTGAAGAAATTCGGTTTCCAGGCTTCGCTGAGGGTTGAGAACAGCCATATCATGGCAGATTCTGTGACAAAACCTGATTATTCCTGCGTACTGCCTGCTGCCAATATCCAATATAAAATATCAGCGTCGCATAATTTAAAGTTTACCTATAACCGCCGGATCAACCGGCCGGGCATCTATGTTATGAATCCATACTACAGAGTCGGTCAGTCGTACGATATTACTCAGGGTAACCCTGATCTGAGACCCGATTACCGCGACCGCCTGCAGCTTACCTATACATGGAATTTCGGCAGCAATTACTTTTCGCCCTACCTTTATAATGAGTTCTTTTCGGACAGGGTGAGTAACCGGTACAGCATAACACGTTCTCCAATAAACGGTGCCCTTACCACGATAGCCAAACCTTTCAACCTGCTCAGCGGATATGAACTGGGCGGAGGATTTAACGCAATGTTATGGTATGCAAACATCAGTGCAAGGATCTTTAACGGACATTATAATGAATATTCCGAGGGTAATTTTACAATCCCTGAAAAAGATTATTTCTCATATTCGATAACGAGTACGGCATTTATTAATCCCGATAAGAAGAAAAAAATCACACTGTTTGCCTACCTGCAGTATAACGGAGTGAATATCAATGCACAATCGAAGACGTATACACTTCCGCTCTATGGCTTTGGCGGCCAGTATCAGCTAAAGGATCATACTTTGGGGTTGTTCTGGCTTCTCCCGCTCTCGAAAAAAATAGACTACCAGAAGATCGAGACCGAGACCCCTGCCTATACCTCGACCAACATAACAGGTATTGATTTTGCGGGCTGGCTTCAGTTCCAGTATTCCTACAGGTTCAATAAAGGAAGAAATATCAAAAAAATAGGTCGTCAGATTGAAATAGAGAGCGACAGCAAGGGACAGACAATCGGCAGATAGACTCACAATCTTTTACAATGCCCTGACTTTCGGATACCAGCATAAGCAGCCATGTCATTTGCCATTTCTTAAAGTTTTATAATAGCATAAATTTTCAATCAGGTTATCCGTGATAACAGACTGAGATCTGAATCTTAATTGAATTTCACCCAGTCTATCTCTACAGGTTTATCATCTTTCGTCATTACAACAAGGTTATGTGTACCCTTTTGATACTTTGAAATACGGGCTTCAGTAGTCTTCCATCCTGTTCCTGCGGGGATTTTCACCTCGGCAAGCAGAATACCATCGGGCTTATCAAGCCGCACCTGTATTGTCCCTCCTGCCGGCGATGAGCAGTTCACCTGCACTGTTTTAAGCTTCTTCTTACCGAAATCCACGGTATTATACCGGGCCCATGCGTTCTGTCCGGTGAACCTTGTTTTCCATCCCCTGAAAGTATTAGTGGTATCTAAAAGAGCAATTGATGCACCGGTCTGGCTTATATGGCTGTAGCGGTCAATTTCAATCTTATCCGTGGCAATTGTTACCCCAACACCACGAAGAGTAGGTAATACTTTCCTGATGGTACCATCCTCGTTGAAAAACAGGCTGTCAATTCTTGATGACCTGTTCTTGTCAAATTTCGGGGAATAGTCATTATGATGATAGAACAGGTACCACTGACCGTTATACTCGATCATTGAATGATGGTTGGTCCAGCAGCCCGTCGGGGATTCATCCATTATGACTCCTTTATAAGTGAAGTGACCCATCGGATTGTCTGAAATTGCATATTCAAGCCTCTCGGTCTTGTTCTCCACATGGGGATAGGTCATGTAGTAAATTCCTTTTCTTTCGAACAGGAACGGTCCTTCCACAAGCCCTTTGGCAGGGAATTCTCCTAATACAACAGGCTTTGAATCAAGCTCCAGCATATTCTCCTTAAGCTTTGCCCCAAAGATCCTGTTCAGGGAGTAGTAAATATAAGCCTGTCCGTCCCTGTCAATGAATACACACGGGTCGATACCCATTATTCCTTCGATAGGTTCAGGCTGCGGAGTGTAGGGACCTTCAGGTTTATCTGCAACAGCAACCCCTATTCCGAAACCTTTTCCGGATCCTGATTTTACATTTGCCGGGAAATAGAAATAATACTTCCCGTTCCTCTCAATGCAATCCGGAGCCCACATGCTGTATGTCTCGGCATTTACCCATTTTACCTTTTCCTGGGTTACGATAACCCCGTGATCTGTCCAGTCGGTAAGGTTTGATGAAGAGAAGACATGATAGTCCTCCATGCAGAACCAGTCCTTACGGGGATATTTTTCCGGTGCCGGAATATCGTGGGAAGGATAAAGATACACCTTCCCGTTGAACACTCTTGCAGTTGGGTCAGCCGTAAACTGATCGCGGATAACCGGATTCTGGGCATTAACACTGATTGCAACGAGGCAACCCGCTGCAATAACATTTAGCAATCTTCTGAGATATTTCATTGTTCCGATAATTTAAAAAATTTACTAATAATCAACGCAATAATCGTATTAAAGAATCTCATAACATTTTATTTTTTCTGTCAGGGTAAAAGGTCATAAAATTATTTAAAGAGCAGTGGCAGGGTGTTTGCAAGATAAAGTTTGCATGATTACTATCTGGCCAACTGTCTGATCTAATTCTGAAACAGGAGTTGTGCAAATCCATGCAGGCTCTTGCGCCAGGTCTGGAATTCGTGAGCTGTTCCCGGAGCTTCGAAGTACACATGTCTGACACCTGCTTTTTCAAGCTGTTCATGGATGCTTCTGCCTGTACCGGCACCTTCTTTCGCACCCATGCTTATAAAAAATACCTTTACCTGTTTTGCAAATTCATCAGGTTTTGCCAGAAGGCTGTTATAGCCGGTTTCAATTCCCGGAAAGCCGAACGGGGCACTGAATATTCCGATACTGGCGAACTTGTCGAGGTTAGCCTGTGTTATCTGGTATGTCTGAGTACCTCCAAGCGATAATCCTGCCATTGCGCGGTTCCCGCGGTCGGTAAGCGTGCGGAAGTTGGCATCAATAGCCGGAATAAGATCTTTTATTATAACAGACCCGAATCCGTCCCAGAATGAAGTCATTCCCCCGGGTCCCTGACCAGTGCGCAGTTGTTGTCCGGCTCCCTGTTGCTGACCCTGTCCTGCTGCAAGTCTTGCGGTCTGTGTCTGTTCTCCCTGACCCTGTCCCGGTCTGGCACCCTGTGCTCCTCCCGGGCCCTGGGGACGTCCGCCTCTCATGCCCGCAGCAATATCTCCATCTTCCATAACAATAATCATAGGTTTTGCTTTTCCTTCGGCTATAAGGTTATCGAGAATGAAGTTGGTACGACCCTGGTTCGGCCATGCCCGCCTGTCCTCACCCATTCCGTGCTGAAGATAGAGAACAGGGTAACGCGTATTCACATTTTTATCATAACCGGGAGGTGTATATACATAGGCCTGTCTGTGCTGCCCGGTTGATTCTGCAAAGTACCAGAATGAAACAATATTGCCATGAGGCACCTTTTTGATATCATAAAAATCAACACCCTCTTCGGGAACTTCGATGCCGCTCATAACACGTCCTGATCCGAAGAATGTCTCACTGTTCGGGTCATTAACACTGACTCCGTTAACTCTTAAGGTATAATAATGGAATCCCGGATCGAGCGGAGCAGTAACTCCTGTCCAGTAACCATCCTCCCCTTTTTCCAGTGCAGTATTGCCCATGCTTACAACAACGCTTGTTGCTTCCGGTGCAAGTAATCTGAAATGGGCTCTTCGCTGGTCGTCAATCCGCGGGTATTCAGCACCGATAATATTCGTTGACGCGGGTTTTGTGTCGGGCGGCGGTGGTGGCGTCGATGCCTGTTGGGTTTGAGGCATCTGGGCCAGACACATAGTACCGGCAAATAAAATGAGGATTAAAACTGAACCTGCCTTTTTCATTTCTATCTATTTGTTTAAGGTTATCTGAATAATAATTGTGCAAGCTGATAAAGGCTTCTTCTCCATGTCTGGAATTCATGGCGGGTACCCTCAGAAACGTAAGACACCGCGTTGAATCCGGCTTCTTTCAAAACTGCTGCTGCCTTTGTTACCCCATCAGGATTTTCGAAACTGCCGCAGCTCATAAAGATGAGTTTTACTTTCGATTTGTCTTTTATTTCTGTTGGGTTGTAGGTGCCGCCGCTTAAAAGGCCGTAGTGTGAAAATATATCGGGGCGTGCAAGCGTGATTGTTTTTGTTTCCATACCACCCATTGAAAGGCCTGCCATGGCACGATGAAGCTGATCTGCATTTGTGCGGAAGTTGGCATCGATGTAAGGGATCAATTCGTCGATAAGGACAGTTTGAAAGGGTTCAATCTTGAAATCTCTCATTCCCCCCATCCTGACATCATTTGTCATGCCATAGGTCATTACGATCAGAAACGGGTTGATCTTTCCTTCAGCGATGAGGTTGTCCATGATCAGATGAGCCCTGCCCTGGTTTGTCCAGGCTGTCTCATCCTCACCCCAGCCATGCTGCAGGTAGAGTACCGGATAACGCTTCTTCTGATCCCTGTCGTAATCAGGCGGTGTGTAAACAAATGCGCGGCGTGAGGTGCTGGTGCCTGGGGAGGGAAACAGTATCTGCTGGACCCTGCCGTGGGGAACATTCTTCAGGGTGTAGAAATCCTGGTCATGAGCCGGAATCTCTATACCGCTTTCCAGCCTTACGGATCCATAGAAAGTATGAGTGCCTGGATCATTAAACGTTGCGCCATCCACCGTAATGCGGTAGTAATGGAACCCCTCTTCCAGAGGCCCGGCAGTAGTGGCCATCCATGAGCCGTCATCTGCTTTCGAGAGAGGCGTTCCTCCTCGTGTACCGCCTAAACCTAAGCTTACAACAACACTTTTTGCTTCAGGCGCAATAATGCGGAATCTTGCATACCCCTGGGAATTAACCATAGGGTAATCCTGCATGTGCTGGTTCAGGACTGAAGGTTTGAAATCTTCTTTAATGGCAGGCTGACTGGTCTGGGCCTGGCTCATACTAACTGCTGTAAGGGTAAGCAGCAGAACGACAATCAGTTTTTTGTTCATTTTGGTAGGTTTTTTATCAAATTTAAGTCAAATAATTTAGCCTTTGGTTAATCATCCTGGTTTCAGTCCCTGAAAAGGAGCATTGCATATTCGCGGAGACTTCTTCTCCACAACTGAAATCGGGGATCTCAAAACCGTTGCACGTACGGCTGTATCCAATAAAACCACTTATGGCCGTATCAGCATTAAAAACATTGGATGCCTGCCCCGACTGGGCAAAGCATGTATAAGCGGTCAACAGCGACACGGCCAGTGCAACAATTTCAGTCCTCATCAGGGTAACTTTACTGTAAAGGGGGCATAATTGGGTTCTGTTTTAACCAGAATTAAAATATTGTGAAGTAATTATCTAATAGTACAATTATTACTACTTTTAAATAGTTTATCGTTTTAAAATACTAATTTATATGAAAAAGCTCAAAATTCCACTCTTTTGCATGATTTTATCCGGTCTGATATCCGGTGATCTTCTGTCGCAGAATACGGCGGTAATCAAGATTGATACCGATCGTAAAATCGGGGTAATTGATCCGAACATTTATGGCAGTTTTCTTGAAATTCCCAGACGTGGTTTGTATGAGCCTGAATCGAAGTTCGCCGATGAAAACGGTTTCAGGAAAGATCTTATCGAACTTATAAAGGAGCTGAATGTGCCGGTGGTAAGATGGCCGGGGGGGAATTTTGTATCGGGCTATGACTGGAAAGACGGAATTGGACCGAAAGATCAACGCCCGGCCAAACTTGACCTCGCCTGGAACCGCATTGAAAACAACCATATGGGAACGGATGAATATGTTAAATTCTGCAAGCTTATCGGTGCTGAGAATTTTGTCTGCATAAATGCCGGGACAGGCACACTTGACGATGCAAGGTACTGGGTGGAATATTGTAATTACGCTAAGGGTACATACTATTCAGACCTCAGGATAAAATATGGCAATGAAGAGCCTTATAAAGTGAAATACTGGGCTCTTGGAAATGAGACTGACGGACCCTGGCAACTGGGGCAAAAGAATAAGGAAGATTATGTCAAGTTTGCGATGGAAGCTGCCAAATTAATGCAGCTGGTAGACAGGAACATAAAAATCGTTGCATCCGGATCTTCAAACTACCCCCTGGTAACTCCAAAATATGATCCGAACGATGGCTGGATTGACTGGAACGATTACGTACTCGACCGTATGGTCGGCTCAATCGATTATATCTCGATCCACAGGTATGCAACACAGGCATTGCGGGGATTACAGGATCAGCAGAGCTTCGCAAACCAGATGTCGCTGGGTTGTGAGATCGATAAACTCATAAGAGTCACAAGGGGACTGATAGAAAAGGCTATGGAGAAATCAGGATCCAACAGGCAGGTTTACGTATCATTTGATGAATACAGCGCACGCGGCAGCAGCCTCCTGGGGTCTTTGATGCTGGCCCAGCATCTGAACTCTTTCATCAGAAATGCCGATATAGTCAAAATGGCGAATCTTACCTTTTTAACGAGCCTGGTTGGCATCTCTGCCGACGGCCATTTCAGGAATACGCTCTTTTATCCGTTTTATCTCTACTCAAATAACTGTCTGGGCACATCCCTTGATGTATATATAAACTGTGAAAAATACAGCACTGAACTTTTTAAGGATATCCCCTATCTCGATGTATCTGCCTCATTGAACGAATCGACAAAAATGGTGGTATTGAATGTGATCAACAAGCATGAGACGAAGGATATTACCACGGATATCATCTTGCAGTCAGGTGACTATGCAGGCATCGCAAAAGTTCACGAGATTAACGGAGAAACCATTAATTCAACCAATACCGGTACAAAGGAGGAGGTCAGGATCCTGACAAAGGAAATCAGGTATAAAGGGAATACAATGCGGTATACCTTCCCGGCTCATTCGCTGACACAGTTCGAAATACCGGTTAAATAGCCTGCTGCCTCGCAGGTTCATATTATTCATATTTCTGTTTCCTGGCGAAATGTGAAGGGGAAATACCAAACTGTTTCTGGAAAATTCGGAAGGTAATTGCCACCGTCGGAGAATTATTTTTGGCTTTTATCTTAAAGAGGCGCTCCATGGAGCGCCTCTGTCAGTGATCCCGGGGCGATTCGAACGCCCAACCAACAGAACCGGAATCTGTCATTCTATCCATTGAACTACGGGACCGTACTGCAAAAATAATATCATTAACCCGGTTTAACAACTATTTCTCCGGAATTTGATAATTCACTGTCCGCCGTGAATAACTTGCCGGAGTATTATCGGTAATTTTTTCTATTTTCGCCCTCCGGAAGAAATTGCGGATTGCGGATTGCGGATTGCGGATTGCGGATTGCGGGTTGCAGGTCGCGGATGGAAGTAAGTACTTAGTTTTGCCAACTGCCAACTGCCAAATGCCAAATGAATCCCGTCTTCCGTCTCCGGTCTTTAACAACAGACAAACAAATTATGCACGATGGAATACAATTTCCGTGAGATAGAAAAAAAATGGCAGACCTACTGGGAGAAAAACAAGACCTTCAAAACACCTGAAGATCTTACAAATCCCAAAAAGTGCTATGTCCTCGACATGTTTCCCTACCCTTCTGGCGCCGGCCTGCATGTAGGTCATCCTGAGGGATATACCGCCACCGACATATACAGCAGGTACAAAAGGATGAAAGGGTACAACGTCCTCCACCCGATGGGATGGGATGCCTTCGGACTGCCGGCAGAACAATATGCCATACAGACGGGAACCCATCCTGCAGTGATCACAAACAAAAACTGCGATATATTCCGCAGACAGATAAAGGAGCTGGGGCTCAGCTACGACTGGGAAAAGGAGATCAACACAACAGATCCCGGTTATTTTAAATGGACACAGTGGATCTTCATTCAGCTTTACAACACATGGTTTGACGAAGAGCTTCAGAAAGGGAGACCGGTAAGTGAACTGGCCATTCCGGAAGAGATAAGCCGGCAGGGAGCGGAGAAGATACGGGATTATACCAATTCCCGAAGACTTGCCTATTATGACAATGCCCAGGTATGGTGGTGCCCTGTATGCAGGATTGTTTGCGCCAATGAGGAGGTGCTGAACGACGGTTCTCACGAGAAGTGCGGCAATGTTGTTGAAAAGAGGAACCTGAAACAATGGATGCTGCGCATCCCGCTTTACGCCGAAAGACTCCTTAAAGGCTTCGATAATCTCAACTGGCCCGAAGGGATCAAGGACATGCAACGCAACTGGATAGGCCGGTCAACAGGGGCTGAGGTTGACTTCCGGATTGACGGGTTTGAGGAAAAACTGACTGTTTTTACCACCCGGCCGGATACCCTCTTCGGTGCAACCTACATGGTAATCGCTCCCGAACATCAGCTTACAAGCCGGATCACCACCGACGAATACCGGGATATAGTCAGTAGTTATATCAAAGCCAGCTCGCTCAAATCAGATCTTGACAGGACTGACCTGGCTAAGGAGAAAACAGGCGTCTTCACCGGAAGATATGCCATTAACCCGGTCAATCTTAAGCAAATCCCGATATGGGTAGCTGATTATGTTCTCACGGGTTACGGCACCGGAGCAATTATGGCCGTTCCGGCACATGACGAACGCGATTTCGAATTTGCCGGGAAGTTCGGTCTGCCAATAACCTGCATTCAGGATCCGGATGTAACGGATCCCGGACAGAGAAAAAGGATCATCGAAGGCCTGGAGTGCTGGACAGAAGACGGGAGGTATATAAATTCAGCGAACGGGATCACCGGAATTGATATCAACGGCCTCAACAAAGAGGCGGGAATAGAAAAGATAACCTCGTGGCTCGAGTCGAAGGGCCTGGGAAAGGCTAAAGTAAATTACAAACTGCGCGACTGGCTTTTCAGCCGCCAGAGGTACTGGGGAGAGCCTTTCCCCGTGATACACTGGGAAGACGGGGAGATCACGGTGCTTAGCGAAGATGACCTTCCTCTGGAACTGCCTCCGCTTGATAAATACCTTCCCGGGGAATCGGGGGAATCTCCTCTTGCACACGCAACAGAATGGCTGAATGTAACGGACGAAAAGGGCCGGAAAGGCAGAAGGGAGACTAACACCATGCCCCAGTGGGCAGGTTCATGCTGGTATTACCTGCGCTATATCGATCCGGCCAACCCCGAAAAGATCCTCGACCCCGAAAAAGAGAAATACTGGATGCCTGTGGATCTTTATATCGGCGGAGCCGAACATGCTGTGCTCCACCTTCTCTACAGCCGTTTCTGGCACAAAGTGCTGTATGATCTTGGTATCGTATCCACCGACGAGCCATATCTGAGGCTCTTCAACCAGGGTATGATACTGGCCTTTGCCTACGAAACAAACTCGGGAGCCAAGGTCTCAGCCGATCTGGCAGAGGAGAGAGATAATAAGTATTATCATAAGGAGACAGGAGCCGAACTCAGGCAAATCGTTGCCAAAATGTCCAAATCGCTTAAGAACGTCATTAATCCCGACGATGTGGTCTCAAGGTACGGAGCCGATTCCCTTAGGCTCTACGAGATGTTCCTGGGTCCTCTGGAAGTTACCAAACCGTGGGACGACAAGGGGGTAAAGGGTGTTTTCGGGTTCCTTTCGAGGGCCTGCAGGTTCTTCTCCGACATCAGCAACATTGCTGAGGGGGAGGAGGATCCGGAAGTTCTGAAAAGCCTCCACCAGACAATAAGAAAGGTGGAGTCGGACATTGAGAACCTGCATTTCAATACCGCCATCTCGGCCATGATGATCTTTCTTAACCTTGTGACCAGGAAAGGCAGGGTGACCAGGGAGACTGCTGCCGCATTCACTCAGATCCTGTCCCCCTTCGCACCGCACCTTGCCGAAGAACTCCGGAGCATACAGGGGTATAAAGGTACAATAAGCTTCATTCCATGGCCGGAAGTCAACGAGGAGTATCTCAGGAAAGAAGTTTTTGAGTATCCGGTCTCATTCAACGGCAAATTACGGTTCAGGATCCAACTGCCGGCTGAGATGGAAAGAGAGGATATTATAAAAACCGTCCTTGCTGACGAAAGGTCGGAGAAATGGACCGGCGGCAAGCCTCCGGCCGACGTTATTGTTGTTCCCGGACGGATAGTCAATGTTGTTGTAAAATAAACCGATACGCATGAATTACCGGATTTTACTGCCTGTAACCCTTTTCGTTCTTATTATTTCAATTTCATGCACCAATGATGTAGCGGAAGTTCCTGAAACATTGAGCTTCCATGACAGTACCCTCACCGTCTGGAGACAAGCTGAACCGGTCCTCCTCTTTGGGATTCCGGTCGATTCGTTCGATATGGTCTCAGGCAACATCAGGCCGAACAGCTTCCTTTCCACCATTCTTCTGAAACATGGCGTTCCCATGCAGGAGATTGATATGGCTATAAGAAATTCATCGCATGTCTTTGATCCCAGGAAGATTAAATCGGGTAACAGCTATATCCTCTTCCTTGACAAAGATACCCTCGGGCGGGCCAGGTACATGGTTTATGAACATGATCAGTCAACAAGTTATATTTTCAGCTTCAGTGATTCCCTCAACATAAGCCCCTACTACAGAGAGATCTCCTCCGAGATCAGGTTTGCTTCAGGCACGATAGAGACATCTCTGTGGGATGCAATGATTTACGGAGGCCTGCATCCCACGCTTGCAGTTCAGCTCTCGGAGATCTATGCCTGGACCGTCGACTTCTTCGGCCTTCAGAAAGGAGATAACTTCAAGGTTATTTATGAGGAACTTTATATTGATGATAAGTCGTTAGGTATCGGGAAAATATTTGGTGCACAGTTTACATGGGCAGGTAATACCGTCATTGCCGTTCCCTTTGTTCAGGACGGAAAAGAAAGCTATTACGACAGTGAGGGTAACAGTCTGAGGAAGGCGTTCCTTAAAGCCCCGCTTCAGTTCTCAAGGATCAGTTCCCGCTTCTCCTCAAGCCGCCTGCACCCTATACTCAGGATCAGGCGGCCCCATTTCGGTGTTGATTATGCTGCCCCCATCGGCACACCCGTGGTCTCCATAGGTGACGGAAGAGTGATCTCGGCAACGAATGAAGGAGCAAACGGCAGGATGGTAAGGATCCGGCACAACAGCGTATATTCGACTGCATATCTGCATCTCAGCCGCTTTGCACCCGGCATCACAGCCGGTAAGTTCGTCAGACAGGGTGAGGTGATCGGCTATGTCGGCAACAGCGGCCTGTCAACGGGCCCTCATCTCGATTTCAGGTTCTTTAAGAACGGCTCGCCCGTCGATCCCCTGCGCGTGGAAGCACCACCGGTGGAGCCTGTCTCAGAAGAGAACCTTGAAAGATTCGAAAAAGCAAAAACTGTTGTAATACGTTTACTTGAGACTATCTGATGGTTTCAGGCAGTTTCAGAATCATTTCCCCGATTATTTCAGGATAATACCTGTATTCGAGTTCATGAACCCTCGCGGCGAGTGTTTCGGGAGTGTCAGACGGTTCAACCCTGCACCTGGCCTGAAAAATAATATCACCCGAATCATAATGCCGATTAACATGATGAATGGTAATTCCGGACTCCGCATCCCCGTTCCTGATTACTGCCCTGTGTACTCTGTCGCCGTACATGCCTTTCCCTCCGTATGCCGGCAGAAGGGCCGGATGAATATTAATGATCCGCCCCTCAAATTCCTTAAGTATATTTTCAGGTACAAGCCAAAGGAACCCTGCCAGCGCTATAAAGTCGGTTTTAGCGGAACGAAGGTCGCTCAGAACCTTGCCGGTAACATAAAAATCATTCCGTTCGAAAAAAATTGTCCGGACCTTATGTTCTGTTGCCCTTTTTAAAACATACGAATCCTTCCTGTTCGACAGCACCAGACAAACTTTTGCTGTATTTGTGTTCGAAAAGTATCTGATAATGTTTTCAGCATTTGTACCCGATCCCGAAGCAAAAATTGCTATATTCCTCATTATATGCCCTTTAGTTCGATTTCCCGGATTTGTATCAATCTACTTAAAATTAGTTTACATTGTTAATTATCAACGATTTAAAGTATGAGACAAATAAAAATCGATAAATTTCTTGAATTATATGGTACAAATATATTTCTTTGCAAGGTTTCTATTCATTATTAATTAAAATTTATAATTATGTCTGACATTGCCACAAGAGTAAAAGAGATTATAGTTGACAAACTTGGAGTAGATGAATCAGAAGTAACTCCTGAAGCCAGCTTCACCAACGATCTGGGGGCTGATTCTCTTGACACTGTTGAATTGATCATGGAGTTTGAGAAAGAATTCAATATCGGAATTCCTGATGATCAGGCTGAAAGCATCAGTACAGTAGGTGATGCTATCAAGTACATTGAAGATAATGCAAAATAGTTTTGCATTAATAAATCCTTTTATGAAAAGAGTCGTGGTCACTGGCCTGGGAGCAATCACTCCCCTGGGTAATAATTTGCATGAATATTGGGAAGGACTCAAAAACGGAGTAAGCGGATCGGGTATGATAACCCGCTTCAACACCGAAAAGTTCAAGACCAAGTTTGCCTGTGAAGTTAAGGGCTATGATTCTTCAAAGTATTTCGAACGGAAAGAGGCCAACAAGCTCGATCTCTATTCCCAGTTTGCACATATTGCCTCGGATGAGGCAATTATTGATTCCGGAATAGACCTGAAAATCATTAACAGGGAAAGGGTCGGCGTTATCTGGTCGTCGGGGATTGGGGGACTTGATACTTTTTATGAATCGATAAAAAGTTACGTACTTGGTGACGGTACGCCGCGTTTCAGTCCCTTTTTTATTCCCAAAATGATCGCCAATATTGCATCAGGCTCAATATCAATAAAGTACGGATTCAGCGGACCTAATTTTGCTGTTGTTTCCGCATGTGCCTCCTCAACGCATGCACTGATCGACGCGGTGAATTACATTAAGCTGGGTAAAGCTGATATTTTTGTTACCGGCGGCTCGGAAGCTGCAATAAATGAGCCCGGCATTGGCGGATTCAATGCGATGATGGCCATGTCGACCAATAATGCAGAATATCTGACGGCCTCACGCCCGTTTGATCTCACCAGGGACGGTTTTGTGATGGGTGAGGGAGGTGCGGCAATCATTGTTGAAGATTATGAACATGCAAAGGCACGGGGAGCAAAAATATACG
>JAHYJA010000076.1 GCA_019429325.1 Bacteroidales bacterium | reverse complement strand
AGAGCTTACACATGCGGAGTTGCTTGCCGTCAGGATCGTTCAGCTCGGCGGAACTCCCGTATTGTCCCCCGATGAGTGGTCAAAAATCACTAACTGCGGTTATGATGCCCCCACTGATCCTTATGTGGAAGAAATACTGAATCAGAACATAAAAGGTGAACAATGCGCTATACGGACTTACAGTAAACTCCTGGATATTACCAGGGAGGCCGACCCTGTTACTTATAACATTATCCTTCAGATAATTACCGATGAGGTGGAGCACGAAGAAGACCTGGTGGCACTGAAGGAAGACCTCGAATTAATGCTCGAAAGAAGAAGGTAACGAGATCTGTACCTGTAGTAATTTACAAATTAAATCAAACATGGAAATTACATTCGATGGCGGCAAAGTAATAACAGCCCACACACAATCTCACATCATCAGGACCGACCAGCCCGTAAACGGCGGAGGAGGCGATTCTGCCCCCTCCCCATTTGAACTATATCTTGCTTCTATCGGAACCTGCGCGGGTATATATGTCAAATCATTCTGCGACAGGAGGGAAATACCTGCAGAAGGAATCCGGATCATTCAGGATATCGAATTCGATCCCCAGACCCGGAACCCTTCAAAAATAAGGCTGGATATTCAACTGCCGGCAGATTTCCCGGAGAAATACAGGGAAGCTGTTATTAATGCTGCTGAACTATGTGCTGTTAAAAAGTCTATCAATAATCCCCCGGCGTTTGAGATTTTCACATCAACTCATTAACCCATGTACATATTTATGAGTTGTTCAAGGAGTTCCTGTTTTCCGCTTCTCATTTCAGGTTCACCTGATTTCAGCGCAATCGTCCTGAGATCTTCGAGTGTCAGTTTGCCCTTCTCATAATCCCTGCCCGGGCCTTTGTCAAACGATGCATACCGTTTCTTCCTCATGGCAAGGTAATCGCTCTCCTTCAATATCTTGTCAGCTATGAGAAGAGCACGTGCAAAGGTATCCATTCCGCTTATGTGAGCTATGAAAAGATCTTCATTGTCAGTGGATGTCCTCCTGATATGAGCGTCAAAGTTGATGCCGCCTGTTGTGAACCCTCCTGCCTGCAGGATGACCATCAACGCTTCAGTTATCTCATAAACGTTTGTCGGGAACTCATCGGTATCCCATCCGTTCTGGTAATCACCCTTATTGGCGTCGATGCTTCCCAGCATGCCGGCATCGGCAGCTACCTGCAGGTCATGAACAAAAGTATGCCCGGCAAGGATCGCATGGTTCGTTTCGATATTCAGCTTGAAATCCTTTTCAAGACCATACTGCCTGAGGAAGCCGATAACTGTAGCCGAATCAAAATCGTACTGGTGCTTTGAGGGCTCCATGGGCTTGGGTTCGATCAGGAATGTTCCGGTGAAACCATTCTTCCTCCCGTAGTCGCGTGCAAGTGAGAGCATCATACCCATATGATCAAGCTCCCTCTTCATATCGGTGTTGTGAAGAGTGGTATAGCCTTCGCGGCCACCCCAGAATACGTAATTCTGACCTCCAAGCTCAATCGTGGCCTGAATGGCATTCCTGAGCTGGACGGCTGCATTGGTTACCACGGTAAAATCAGGATTTGTAGCAGCTCCGTTCATATAACGCGGATGACCAAAAAGGTTTGCTGTGCCCCACAGAAGTTTTACTCCGGTTTCCTTCTGCAGTTTCTTCATAACCGGAACATACTTTTCAAGTCGCTTCTCTATTTCAAAAACAGTCCCGTTTCCTACTACGTCGACATCATGAAAACAGTAGAACTCCGCTCCCACCTTGGTAATAAACTCGAATGCACCGTCGATGCGCCGTTTGATCTTATCGTCAGGGTCAGAGGCATCCTTCCAAGGAAAGATCCTTGTCGCATCGCCGAAGGTATCGGTTCCGTCGCCGCAGAATGAGTGCCAGTAAGCAATTGCGAATCTGAGGTGGTCTTTCATCTTCTTTCCGGAGACTACCTGTTCCGGATTATACCATCTGAATGCCAGGGGATTTTTTGATTTTTTCCCCTCATATCCGATTTTCCCGATTCCGGGAAATGCTTCTTTTTTTCCTTTATTAGCCATTGTAATTTATGTGTTTATGTGTTTATATGTTTATGATTTATTTTAACCGCAAAGAACGCAAAGTGGAACGCAAAGAACGCAAAGAACGCAAAGGGTAAGCGAAGTTACAATGAGGTAAGTGCTTCCTTCCATCCGGCATATATATCCTCGTAAACACCGGATCCGGCACTATCGGGATAGGTCACTCCGACTGTCTGAAGGCCCCTGAACGCCTCCTCCCTCGACCTGTAATAACCGCAACCCAGCCCGGCCCCTCTTGCTGCGCCGGCTGATCCGTCGGTATTATACAGGTGTATTTCAGCTCCCGTGATAATGGATAAGGTTTCCCTGAAGATTTTGCTCTGGAACATGTTCGCAGCGCCTGCCCTGATGACCGAAGGTGTGATCCCTGTCTCTTTCATGATATCAAGTCCGTACCTGAAAGCAAAAACTATCCCTTCCTGACCTGCCCTGAAGAGGTGAGGCGCCGAGTGCCTGTTGAAGTTCAAGCCTGAGATTCTTGCGCCGTGGTCCCTGTTCATCAGCATTCTTTCGGCACCATTGCCGAAAGGCATTATTGAAAGACCGTCCGATCCTGGCGGAATTTTTTCCGCGATGTCATTCATCTCATTGTATGACAGCTGATTGCCGGTCGTGCGCTTTAACCATGAGTTAAGTATGCCCGTCCCATTGATACAGAGAAGTACCCCTAACCGGGGATCTGTTCTGCTATGATTGACATGAAGGAAAGTATTAACTCTTGAATGCGGATCAAACTTCTTCTGGTCGGTCACACCATAGATCACCCCGGAGGTGCCGGCGGTAGCAGCCACCTCACCCGGATCAAGAACGTTCAGCGATAAGGCATTATTGGGCTGATCGCCGGCCCTGTATGATACCGGGATCCCTTCAGGTAAGCCCAGTTCATCAGCCATACTGCCAGACAGGCTCCCCTGTTCGGAAAAGGATGCCTTTGGTTCGGGCAGGATATCAGGATCGAACCCGAAATATTCCATAAGTTTCTCTGAAACAGTGTTTTCCCTGAAATTCCAGAAAATACCCTCGGAAAGGCCGGTGTATGAAGTTACAATATTTCCTGTGAGCCTCATGGCAATATAATCGCCGGGCAACATAATTTTATATATGTTATCATAGATTTCCGGCTCATTCTTCTTTACCCACCCCAGTTTTGCTGCCGTGAAGTTCCCGGGAGAATTGAGAAGAGATGATAGGCAGTAATCCTTCCCGATGGCGTTAAAAGCCAGTTCCCCGGTCTCAACAGCCCTGCTGTCGCACCAAATTATTGACGGGCGCAGTACTCTTCGATTTCTGTCGATCGCAACAAGCCCGTGCATCTGGTAGGAAATACCTATTGCCCCGATATCAGATTTTTTACTGCCCAGCTGCCTGTTGCAGTCTGCAATTGAGGCTTTCATATTTTCCCACCACGTTTCGGGATCCTGTTCAGCCCAGCCAGGTTTTTCAGCGATTATTCTCATTTCATCAGAGGGGTAAAAGGCAGAAGCCAGTGTTTTGCCCGACTCCCCGTCAATAACCGAAGCCTTAACCGATGAGCTTCCCAGGTCTATTCCAAGTAACAGCATAATGTGAGAAAAATTAAGTTATATTATTCTCTGTGTCCCTCTGTGCAACCTCTGTAAACCTCTGTGTAACAGTGAAGTAATTTTCACAGAGAAACACTGAGAAGACACAGAAGCCATGGAGAGAAGAATTTGTGGTTAAACCTGTTTACCTGATTCCAGGTATATCCGTGTACCTGTGATTCTTATAGAAATCCAGATCATGTTCCGGTCTCTCAGGATCCCCGGGTATCTCCATTTTCGGGAAGGTCTGAAAATAAAAGGATACATTCGTCTCTCCATATCTTTGCATCCCTCTCCTGTTTCAAAAGTAACGATTTTACCGTTTCAAACCTCTCCTCATCGATAATGTTTTTTGTTTTTTCCCACTCTTTCTGCATCCATCTCACCGAATTGACTCCATCGTGATATTTATACCAGATCTCCTCATCGTTGAATCCCGGACTATGAGCTTATGCTTTAAAATGATGGTGCTGAAATCAAACTTCTCATTGTTAGTGAGTTTGTTAATGAGGGAAGTTGCAGCTATCTCTCCAATCTCTCTTGCAGGGTAATCAACAGTTGTAAGATTAGGCTTGATCACCTGGCTAACCGGTTCATTATTGAATCCTGCCACTGCCACCTCGTCAGGAATTTTAATACCTGCCTTTTGCAATTCAACCATCACGGCAACAGCTGATGTGTCGTTTGCAGCAAATATTCCGTCCGGCCTTTTTCTCATTCTTAAAATAATGTTTGCGGCATCGATACCGGTCTGATTATTGAGCTCGCTGACGATAAGCAGATCCGGGTTATATTTTATTCCATTGTCAGCAAGAGCCTGTCTGTACCCTTTAAACCGCTCTGAGTAAACATTGCGGAGAAGGTTGCCTGCAAGGTGAATTATCTTGCGGCATCCCTGTTCTATCAGATGGCTGGTAGCCTCATACCCGGCCTTGTAATTATCAATCACGACACTCATACAGCCACGGCATTCAGCTACCCTGTCAAAAAAAACCACCGGTAATTCCTTATTGAACAGAAGATTGAAATGATCGAGATCGCGGGTGTCGTAGGCCAGGGATATCAGTAATCCGTCCACCCTGCTGTTGAAAAGGGTCGAGATGCAGGTTACTTCCTTCTTTTCGGATTCCTGTGAACTACTGATTATCAGTCCATAACCATGCTGATTGGTGATCTTTTCGATGCCGGCGATAGCAGTAGCCATAAAATAGCTGTTCAGCTTAGGCACAACCACTCCAATTGTTTCGGTTCTCTTCTTCCTCAGGCTGCTTGCAAACTTATTTCGCTGGTATCCCATTTCATTCGCGAGGGCTTTGATTTTTTCCCTGGTTTCCAGCCTTATGTGCGGATGATCCTTCAGACCCCTGCTGACTGTTGAGGGCGAGATGTTCAGCGCCATCGCCACATCGTAAATAGTAACCTCCCTGTTGCCTTTCATCAGTTAATTTTATTTATGGAGCAGGTTCAATTATATTATACAAAACCTTAACAAAAGTAGCATAAATAGAGAGAAAAGTAATAACGCCGGACAATAATTCGCAACCGATTGCATTTTTTTCTGTAACCGATTGCATTTGTAATATATTTTTTATAATTTTATTGTCTGTAAGATTACCTCGACGCCTATCTATCTGATAACTTGAGATATATAATGCCTGCCCAGATTAATAAGTTCTCACCATACCCATTGAACCGACCATGCTTTCACATTTGTCCTGTAAAATTTCGGCCCTGGCTCTGTTCTGTTTGATCACCACAGACAGTTTCAGCCAGAAAATCGCTTCAATCGAAGTGGAATTCCCAAAGCCTGCAAATGGGCTTGAGATACCGGTAAGCATCAATCTTGATGAAATAACTTACCTGTCCGACACTCTATTGAATCTTTACGATATAACCGGCGGTCAGAGAAAGGCGATACCTTTTCAGGTCGAGCCGGGAGGCACGCGCCTGCTTCACTGGATAGTGGCTGCAGGCGAGGGAGCCGGTGAGAAGCATCAGTTTGAGCTGGTTCAGGAAAAAGCAACCCCTTTTCCTGAGGTTACCGCTTCCGCCGGCGACGGGGTTTTAAAGATCCATAAGGGGAATCAGGATCTGATCCAGTATTATTTCAAAACGCTTTATCCTCCGGAGGGGGTTAGCGACGCATACAAAAGGAGCGGCTTCATCCATCCCCTCTGGTCACCTGGCGGCCAGATACTTACACGCATCCAGCCTCCCGACCATTACCATCACTATGGTATCTGGAACCCCTGGACCCAGGTTGAGTATGAGGGAGAACGGGTCGATTTCTGGAACATAAATTCAAGACAGGGAACAGTGCGTTTTGCAAATTTTGCAACTGTACAGAACGGACCGGTTTTTTCAGAATTTAAAGCCCTTCACGAACATGTGGTCTTCAAAAAGAGCGGAGAGGAAAAGGTTGCACTGAACGAAGTGCAGGGAGTACGGGTGTATCGCCCCCAGGAGAGTCAGCCTTTCTTTATTGTCGATTTCAACATTGAGATGAACTGCGCCGGCGATTCTCCGTTCAGGATCCTTGAGTATCGTTATGCAGGCCTGGGATGGAGGACCACCGAGAAGTGGGATAATAAGAACAGCATGGTTCTGACTTCAGAAGGATTGACCAGGAAGGATGCCGACGGCAGCAAAGCACGCTGGTGCATCGTTCAGGGCGCAATCGACGATGATTATGCAGGTGTTGTAATGATGTCATTCCCGACAAACTATAATTTTCCCGAACCTCTGAGGATATGGCCCGAGAACCAGTACAACAGAGGGGATATGTTTGCCAACTTCTGTCCTACGAAAGATATGGACTGGCTGCTGCAACCGCGGCAGAAATACGTTCTCAGGTACAGGTTCCTTGTTTATAATGGCCGTGTCGATGCCGGAAAAGCAGAGAATGCCTGGCATTATTATGCCCGGCCGCCGAAAATAACTGTAATTAAAGCTCTCGAATAGCATTATATTGTTTTTAAGCAATTCACCTTAACAGGTTAATATTTTCTATTTCAAATTCTTAGCAATCGGTTGCATTTTTTATCTGGTAATTTTCTTACATAAATTTTTTATGATCACTAACCTTAAAATTAACTCAATGAAGAAAATTCTGCTGTTGCTGATTGTGCTTATCGGGTTCTCCGCGAACCTGATGGCTCAAAAAGTAGTTACTGGAAAAGTAACGGATGAAGATCTGACCCCGCTGGCAGGAGTATCGGTTACTGTCAAAGGAACGACCACAGGCACAATAACCGCTGCTGACGGGTCGTTCACTCTGACGGTACCGGCTGATGCCAGAGTACTCTCCTTTTCCTTCATCGGTATGAAAGCCACTGATCTTGAGATGGGAGACAGGACTACTTTCGATGTAGTTATGTCTGTTGATGTGGGACTGCTCGATGAGGTAATTGTGATTGGTTACGGTACTGTCAAAAAGAGAGACCTTACCGGCGCCGTAACCCGGATAAATGCAGAAGAGGTTCAGACTTCTGCTTCTTCTAACATGACATCCATGCTGAGGGGAGCAATTCCAGGCCTGTCGGTTACCTTCAGCACCACAGCCAAAGGCCTGAGCAGTGCCAGCGATATGCTGGTCAGGGGAGAGACCTCGCTGAGAGCCAGCAGTACAGACCAGGCAAATGCCAACGCCCCGCTGGTTGTGGTTGACGGAATGATCTACTATGGCGACCTGGCTGACATTAATCCTGTGGATATTGAGACATTCGATATCCTGAAGGATGCATCTTCGGCGGCTATCTATGGCTCCCGCGCCTCAAACGGAGTGATCCTGATCACAACCAAGAAGGGCAGAAAAGGAAAACCTGTGATAAACATCAACACAAGCACAGGGATGGCATACATATCTCCGGCTCATTATGAACTGATGAACGGAGAAGAGTTTATAGCCCGAAGGATTGCAGGTTTTGAAGCCAATGAACGTCGCCAGATAACTATTGGCGCGGGTTATTATAACAACTATGAAAATTTACCTGCAGGAGTAACCCTTGAGCAATGGAAAGCCTACGACGGCTCCGGGGCAGCCCCTAATCTGGATGATATCTGGCTAAACCGTATTGGCTTTGCTCCTATTGAAGTAGCAAATTATAAAGCCGGAAAAGAACTGGATTACAAGCCATTCGCATGGCAGAAAGGATTGACACAGGACTATACAGTAAGTGTCTCCGGAAGTACCGAAAATGTAGCATACTATTTTTCGCTCGGATACACCGATAATGAAGGTATTCGGTACAACGAAAGCTTCAACACCTACCGCTCCCGCATCAATCTGGAAACCGATATCACCGACTGGTTAAAAGTGGGGACCAACACCCAGATTGCAATCAGGGATGAGAGTCCGGTGCTTCCGGGTGCAAGCTTTTATGTTACACCATATTCTTCAATGTACGAAGAAGACGGGGTAACATTACTGTTCGCTCCGGCCGGCTATATTAATGCGCCCAATCCCTGGCTCGAGATGGTTTACCACGACCGCTTCCGGAAATACAATACCCTGAACAGCAAAATATTTGCAACGCTTACACTGCCATTCGGTTTCTCTTTCACCAGTGAGTTCATTCCCCGTTTCAACTGGAACAGGAACTATCAGTCATGGAATTCCGGTCATGACCTCTGGGCTCCTCAGGGTGGAAGGGCCTCAAGGGCAAACACCACGATCTTTGAGTGGCAGGTGAATAATATGCTTAAATGGTTCAAATCATTCGATATTCATACTTTCGACCTCACACTGGTCCAGAATGCAGAAAAATACCAGTACTGGTACGATTATATGTACAGGCAGAGATTTCTCCCGAGCGATGTTCTTGGCTATCACAGGATGCAGGCTGCCGCCGAGGATCTTGAGATATCAAGCAACGATCAGGTAAGTACCGCTGACGCCCTTCTGGCAAGGTTGGTCTATACCCTGATGTCAAGGTATAATCTTACGGCTTCAGTAAGACGTGACGGTTACTCAGCCTTCGGACAGAGCAACCCCAGGGCGACATTCTGGTCACTGGCTGGCGGATGGACCATCAGTGAGGAGAATTTCTTCAACGTAAGCTGGATCGACCAGCTGAAGCTCCGCCTCTCATACGGCACCAACGGAAACCGGGGCGTGGGAATCTACGACGCGCTAGCCAACTTAAATACCGGCAAGTTCTTACTTATTACGGATGGTGTCATCGGATATACATCCCAGCTCTATACAAGCCGTATGGCTAATTCCAAACTTAAATGGGAACGTACAAGTGCCTATAACGCAGGTGTCGACTTTTCATTCTTTAAAGGCAGGCTAAGAGGCAATATTGAAGGTTATTACATGATCACCCGAGACCTGCTGATACCAAGGCAACTGCCGAATGTAACGGGTTACGCCAGTGTTATGTCAAATCTGGGGCAGGTTGATAACAAAGGGATTGAATTTGGCCTGTACTCTGTAAATATCGCAACAACAGATTTCAGCTGGAGTACAGATTTTTCCCTTGCCCATAACAGAAACAAGATAGTCCACCTGTATGGTGATTATAAGACTGATCCGGAGACAGGTGAACTGAAGGAGGTTGATGACATCACAAACAGATGGTTTATAGGACATGCCATTGACCAGATATGGGATTACAAAACACTCGGCATCTGGCAGGAAAATGAAGCAACAGAAGCAACAAGATACTCGCGCTCACCAGGTGACTATAAACTCGAAGATGTGAATAACGACGGGTACTACACCGATGCTGACAAGCAGTTCCAGGGATACAGAAGACCCGTTGTAAGACTAACTATGAGAAACAGCATTCAATACAAGAACTTTGAACTGGCCGTTAAGATGTACTCTTACCTGGGACACTACGCCACCAATAATTATCTGAGAAACAACGAAGGATTTTATGACAGGGCGACCTATTATAATGTACCCTACTGGACCCCGGAAAATCCCGGTAACAAATGGGCAAGGGTCGATAGCTACGAGACAGGTTTTGACGTCTGGGAGAACAATTCATTCGTGAGGATCGATAACGTTTCTCTTACATATAATGTCCCTCAGAGCTTTCTGAGCAGGTTCAGAATTGCGGGCTGCAAACTGTCGGTTGTCTCGGATAATACTTATGTATGGGCACCCGGATGGTCATGGATGGATCCGGAATATAATTCTTATACTCCATCATATTTATCATTTAAGCTTAACATAACTCTATAATTATAAATGATATGAAAAAGTATAATATAATAACATCGTTACTTGTGATAATGGTTTTTCTTGGAACCCGTTGTTCAGAAGATTTCCTCACACCAAAGCCATTATCATTTTACGCTCCTGAAAACACCTTTATCGATGCCAAAGGGTTGAACGCCGCCCTTATTGCATGCCTCAGGAATGCAAGGCACGAAATGTACGGCGATACTCCGCCCTTCATTTCCGAAGGGATCTTCTCAGACATTGCCGTTGAGGGCACTACCGATAAGACCGGTATTCACATGGATATGCCGGCGGTAATCCTGCCTGATGCAAATTTTAATTACGGCGATGTAACCAAACTGGGCAGGTACTGGACTGAAGCCTATAACAGGATCAAATACGCCAACGTTGTCATAAGCAGGATTGACGTGGCAAACTGGGCCAACGACGCAGAACGGAATCATGTGCTGGGGAAGGCATACTTTCACAGGGCAAATGTCTATTACCGTCTCACACATCAGTTCGGGGATGTTCCCCTGATCCTCGAGGAAATAACGGAACCAAGGCTTGATTTCTATTCCTGTACCCGTGAGAGCATTCTCCGTAAATGCAAAAAAGATCTCGAATTTGCTGCCCAATGGGTGGAAGTAAACGCTCCAATCGGAGATATAAGCAAGGCTGCTGTTAATCACCTGCTCACAAAGGTAAACCTTGCCTTAGCGGAATTTGACGATGCGATTGCTTCAGCCAATGCCGTGATCAACGATGGAATTCATGCATTAATGACCGAAAGGTTCGGATCCTGGAAGGATGATCCTGATCGTGATATTATCTGGGACCTCCACCAGGAAGAGAACAAAGCGCTTCCGGAAAACAGGGAAAGGATCTGGTTGTTTGTATGCAGCGAGACACTTACTGAAGATGGCGCCAGTGAAAAGCTTAGGATAATGCGCCAGGCTGTTCCCTATTGGGGTGGAGCAGGAAAGAATAAAACCCCCACAGGACAGACAGGTACAACAGACCAGCCATTGGGTGCAAGAGTGGGAGGTTATCCTGTTGAAATAGACCAGGTTGCAATGTACGGGAGAGGCATCGGCCGTTTCCGCGCCTCACCCTGGTACCAGTATGGTCTCTGGGATGATCCGGACGACATGCGCCATAAGTTTCCGAACTGGATGACGATGGAGAATCTGGTCTATAATAACCCCGTACTTAAAGCGATTGAGGATCCGTATTATAATCAGCCCGTTCAGCTTTATGATGATGAGGGAGGAATATTATGCACTGACACAATCAGATCGTGGTATAACTGGCCTCATTACAAATTATTCGTGATCGACCCTACCGACAACACTCCAGACGGTGGTTATGGCGACTGGTACGCTTTCAGACTGGCAGAAACTTACCTTTTAAGAGCTGAGGCTTACGCCTGGAAAGATAATTTAACAGACGCCACCGCTGACGTTAACGCCATAAGAACCCGGGCAGGTTGCGCCCCATACGATCCTGCAGATGTTGATATTGGAGTGATTCTTGACGAGCGTGCACGTGAGCTTTATTATGAGGAACCCCGTAAGACCGAACTCACAAGGGTAGCCTATATCTACGCAATAACAGGCAAACAATGCTATAATGGCAAAACCTACAACCTGGCCAATTTCTCAACTGATAATTTCTGGTACGACAGGGTTATTGAGAAAAATGTCTTCTACCGTGACAATGTCAGGGCTCCTTTCTATAATTACAGGATTGCACCCTACATAGTCCTTTGGCCTGTGCTTTCTTCTGCAATAAATGCTAACAGTCTGGGACATCTTAACCAGAACATCGGCTACCCGGGAGCGGAAAACAATATAACCCCCAGGAAATGGGTTGACGGCCCCGGAGAGGGAGAGATTGTCGACCAATAATCTGAAAATTGATTCGAGGTTGTCTCAAAAGTCCAAATTAATTTAACCACAAAGGACATCATGGAAAACACAAAGGACACTAAGGATTATCAACCAGGATTATATACTTTGTGACCTTAGTGCGTACTTTGAGTCCTTAGTGGTTAAAAGTACTTTTGAGACAGCCTCCTTTATTCCAGGAATAACTCTGTTACACAGAAACTTTAAAATCCAACTTAATGAAAAGAAGAAAATTCATTACCCGTTCTATGGCTGCAGCAACCGGCACAATGATCATGCCCACCATCATCCCCTCATCCGTCATGGGGAAAAATCCTCCCAGCGACAAGATCAATATCGGATGGATTGGTTGTGGCAGGCAGGGAAGAGGCGATATTTCAGGAACGATGAGATTTGATACAGCCGTGGTCGTTGCCGTCTCTGATGTGGATTCGAACAGGATGATGCTTGGCAAACAACTGGTTGAGGGTTTTTACACAAAACAAACCGGCAATGCCAATTATGTCAATGTGAAAACCTTTGGCGACTATAAGGAGATGCTGCCCGATAAATCGATAGATGCCGTGATGATCACCACCCCCGATCACTGGCACTCGCAGCCTGGTATTGAAGCAGCCCTGGCAGGCAAGGATATCTATCTGGAAAAACCAACATCACTGACCATCGCCGAGGGAAGAGTGCTGAGCGATGTGGTACGGCGTCAGAAGGTTATCCTGCAGGTGGGAACCCAGCAAAGGTCCAGCACTCAGTGGAGAGTTGCGGCTGAACTTGTCAGGAATGGCAGGATAGGAAAGCTTCATACCGTAAAGATCGGACTGCCTGGCGATCCTGCCGGTCCGGAAGAACCTGAGATGCCTGTTCCAAAAAATCTGAACTACGATATGTGGCTTGGAACAACCCCCGAAGTTTATTATACCGAAGCACGAGTGCATCCACAGAAGGATTTCGGCCGCCCCGGATGGCTGAGATGCGAACAGTTCGGTGCAGGTATGATAACAGGATGGGGGCAGCACCACTTTGATTCGGCAGCCTGGGGTATGGATACCGAACTGACCGGGCCAGTCTCTGTTCAGGCTGTGGCCCAGTTTCCGAAATCAGGTCTCTGGGATGTGCATGGCGATTTCCTTTCAATAGCTGAATACGGTAACGGCATAACACAGCTGACAAGCGGAAGCTATCCCAACGGAGTAAGGTACGAAGGGACAGACGGCTGGATCTTCGTTACACGTGGCGGCTATACGGCTACCTCCAGCGATCCGGTTATACAGGACAGGAACCAGAGAGCCCTCAGTGCAAGCGATCCTAAGATCCTCCAGGAAGTGATAGGGGAAAATGAGATACATCTCTATGTCAGCGAATCACAAATTGGCAACTGGCTCGATTGCATAAAATCACGAAAGGAGCCGATCTCTCCGGTTGAAATCGGCCACCGGGCATGCACCGTATGTCTTGTAACACATATTGCAATGCGTCTGGGCAGAAAGCTTAAGTGGGATCCTGAAAAGGAAAGGTTCATTAATGATGATGAGGCTAATTCCATGCTTTCGCGTCCTCAGAGAGCTCCATACGGTACAAATTATGTCAAAATATAGTATATTTACCCCTTATGGAAAGAAGAAAATTTATCTCAAAGAGTATGACAGCAGCAGCAGGGGCGATCGTGCTCCCGACAATTGTTCCCTCATCAGTTTTTGGTAAAAACCCACCCAGCGACATGATCAATATCGGCCAGATCGGGTTTGGGAGAATCGCCATGACGCACGACCTTGCCGAGACCATGAAATACGACAATGCAAGGGTGACAGCCGTGGCTGACTACGATTCGCTGCGACTGGCAAAAGGCAGGGAGTTCATTGAAAGTTTTTACACCAGGAAAACAGGCAAAAAGGGATATGTCAATGTAACAACTTATGCTGACTATCATGATATTATAGCCGATAAAGGGATTGACGCAGTGATTATCTCAACACCGGATCACTGGCACTCACAGCCTGCTATCGAAGCCGCCCTGGCCGGGAAGGACATCTACCTTCAGAAACCAACCTCTCTTACGGTTACCGAGGGACGGTTACTGAGCGATGTTGTTCAAAGGAAGAAGGTTATCCTTCAGGTTGGCACGCAGCAACGCTCCTCGGAACAGTTCCGGTATGCAGCGGAACTGGTAAGGAACGGCAGGATAGGCAGACTGGAGACCGTGAAGATTGGTCTTCCCGGCGATCCTTCAGGTCCGGAAGCGCCTCCCCAACCGGTCCCGAAGAACCTTAATTATGACGGATGGCTCGGGTCCACTCCGGAAGTATATTACACAGAGATACGCGTGCATCCGCAGAACAGCATTACCGACCGCCCGGGCTGGCTCAGATGCGAACAGTTCGGAGCAGGCATGATAACGGGATGGGGCCAGCATCATTTTGACTCTGCCGCCTGGGGAATGGATACCGAACTGACCGGCCCGGTGTCGGTGGAGGCTGTGGCACAGTTTCCGAAATCAGGCCTCTGGGATGTACATGGCGACTTCATGTCGAAGACAGAATATGCTAATGGCATAACAATGCTTACCAGCGGCGGATATCCCAACGGAATAAGATATGAGGGCACAGAGGGCTGGATATTCGTTACACGGGGTGCATACAGCGCCACGCCAAGCGATCCCGTAGCTGCTGACAGGAACCTGCAGGCTCTGAGTGCCAGCGACCCGAAGATACTGACTTCAGTGATCGGACCCGATGAGATCCACCTTTATGAGAGCAGGGAACAGCACGGCAACTGGCTCGATTGCATCAAATCACGGAAGGAACCCATATCACCCGTTGAGATCGGACATCGTGCCTGTACTGTTTGCCTGATCATTCATATCGGCATGAAACTGGGCCGTAAGCTTGACTGGGATCCTGTAAAAGAGAGGTTTATCAATGATGACGAAGCGAACAGATGGCTTTCAAGGCCGCAACGTAAACCGTACGGAACAAACTATATTCAAATGTAGGCTCAATGAAGAGAATATATTGCCTCACCCTTCTGTCACTCCTGGGTGTCATAGTTACTATCCCCTTAAGCGGAGCAAAAATTACCGCTGAAAAGGTTGGATCAAAAATTCATGTGACCATCGATGGAAAGTTTTTCACAAGCTATGTTTTTTCAGAAGATGAAAAATATCCGTTCTTCTACCCTGTCAACGGACCGGTGTCAGGCGGATCAGTAACATCAATGCGCAATGCCGTTTATCCTCATCACACCTCCCTTTTCTTCGGGTGTGACATGGTTAACGGAGGTAATTACTGGCAGGAGGGGCTTGAACGCGGAAGGATAATATCCGTCAATGCTCAGATAGAGAGACAGGGCGGGGATACGGTCATTATTACCGATGAATGCATCTGGAGTCGTCCGGGAGCTCTTTCTCCGGTAAAGGATACCCGAAGGTATGTCATAACCTCTCCCTCGGCAACCATGACCCGGATTGATGTCGAGATAACCATGGAAATGCTGATGGACGTGCATATCCGAAGAACGAACCACTCACTCTTCAGTGCGCGGATGGCCGCCGATCTGGCCGTAACCAGCGGGGGAACAATGATAAATGCCGAGGGGGCAAAAGGTGAGAAGGAGACCTTCGGCAAAGGATCTGCATGGATAGATTATTACGGAAAACGGGGCGAGGGTGTCGAGGGACTTGCCATTTTACAGCATCCTTCAAACGCATGGTATCCTTCACCCTGGTTCACCAGGGATTACGGGTTCATCTCACCTACTCCGATGTACTGGCCGGAGAACGGTGAAGAGACTTTCCTGAAAAAAGGGACCCGGCTTCCGCTTAGGTACCGGGTTCTCGTGCATGCCGGAACCCATACCGAAGCCGGTA
>JAHYJA010000252.1 GCA_019429325.1 Bacteroidales bacterium | reverse complement strand
TCGTTGACCGAGAACGCAATATATTTGCCTGAAGGGTGCCAGTAAGGATAAACTCCGTGCGATACTGTCTCCTGCACCCTTGTATTAAGCTTGACCGCTTCACCCTCCCTCACCAGCATCGTCCCGGTAACGTTGCCACGGAGGTGAAACAGCATCTGATCCGGATCGTTCCGGTTGAACGAATGGCAATTCATGCAGTTTCCGGGAAGCAGGCGGTTGTCGATTATTGTTTTTACCGAGAATGAAGTAATGTCGCGCTGATATATCCCCATCCTGCTCCAGGTCTCATATCCCGGGGCGATTCGCCTGTATACAATAAAAGGATCGACAGGGTTGTTTCTTATATGCACCTTAAAAGGTGCATTTTTACTCCACTGTCTCTCCTTCCGGGTAAAAACTGTTACGGTGAGGCTCTCTCCTGCATTCCTTTCAAGAAGTGTTTTCCATTTTCCGCGGGGGATACTGATCTTCTTCCTGCCTTTTACCTTTATTCTTCCATCCCTGCTTCCCGCGATGATCACCCGCATCCTCTCGGGGCTCTCCTCTGACCTGAAATTCAGGGGAGCGATGTTTACCGGGATAACCACTTCCCTGTAATCAGGAAAAATATCAGGGAGGCCGGTACTTTCCGAAAACTTTGAAGGAGGTCCCTTACAAGAGCCTGTCAGAATAATTAATAACAGTATAAAAGGATAATATCTTGTAATCATAATCAGCCGATAATTAAGCTTTTAATTTTATAAATATTCTTAATCTATTGTATTCCTTTGTGTTACTTAGCGACAACCTTTGAGACCTTTGTGGTTAAACTTTTTTTTACCACAAAGTCGCACAAAGGATTACACAAAGGATTCACAAAGTACATGAATTTTAAAAGTTACATTTTCGTTTTATTCTTCAGGTACAGGGTTATTAATTTCAGCAAAGTGAAGGTAATACCAGTATGTTCCAAGATGCCTGTTCCTTAGTCTCTCTTCTGCATCATCAAATTTCGTGTAGATCTCCGCATATTCTCTCATCCTGTTCCTTACACCTGAGCTTATATATGAAGGAGCCTGGGAGAAGGGATCCCTTGTTGACAGGCCGATGATATAGAGCATTGCCTCCTGGTATGATACCGGTATCTCCCTGTAATTCATTTTTTCCATTAATGGTATGAGGTTGACGAAATTACGGAGGTCCTTGTTGATCATATAAAAGGCCATGAGATATTCGAAAGCCAGTCTGTTACCGGGATTCTCCTTAACCATCCTGTTGAGTGCAGCTTCCATATTCTGTACATGGAAAAAGTAATCATTCCTTACCATGAATTTCCGTTTCTCCCCCCAGTCGGGATGCGAGTTTATCAATTCTTCATTATAGAGATATCTTCGTGTATCGCGCGACCATTTCCTGTAAAAAAGAGTTTTGTCAAGAATCGTAAGATATTTGCCGGAAACAGCATAGTTGCCGTTGATCAGGTTGGTTTCGGCAAGCCGTTTGATCACTCTGGATGACTTGTTATGGTTCGGGATGGTTTCCATGGCTTCAAATGCATACTCCTGCGAAGCATTGGTCAGGGCCAGATGATAGAAGATTTCATTTCCCATCATCGGTGCAACATACTCGCGGTTGAAGGGCAGAAAAAGGCCGTTGACACCCCTCTGATCGTAGCTGAACATTTTGTCTCCCATCTGTCCGGTTTTAGCCAGCGAGAGGTTCAGCATTGCCAGGGAGAGAAAGTTCCGGGGAGGTTTATCTTCCGCGAGCTTCAGAACCTCGTTCCATTGTCCGGTCCTGACCAGATAGTCATATTTCATGATCACCTCGGCCCCGAAATTGGCCCAGATCCTGAACCCGATAAAGGTAAAAATGATCAGGCCGGCACACTGTATCACCAGAAAAGGTTTATGATACTTTTCTCTGACCGGCACCAGATAAACAACTACCATCAGTATTGCCGGCATGCTGAACCACACCGGAATTGCTTTGGGGATCATGATGAGCACGTTGTAATAAAACTCGCTCATAAAGGCAGTCATTACAGGCTGATTCACAAGGTATTGCCTGACAATCAGCGGGAGGGCAAGGGCTGGTATAAGATACAGCAGGAAATACCTGGGGCTCACCCTGCCTGTCGTTTCAGG
>JAHYJA010000075.1 GCA_019429325.1 Bacteroidales bacterium | reverse complement strand
TTGTCTTCTGCATCATTTCCCTCGGTTGGATCAGGGTGGTAAGCATCGTTGCCGCTGTCGGTGTAATTGTCGTGGTATCATTCCTGATGGCCTTTGTACTGTGGGCGGCATTCGGTATCAGGCAGGTTGCAGGCAGGGCCGCCGGGAATCTTTCCGTTATAGCCTTCTGGCTTGCCTTCGAACTCCTCTGTCTGAAATTTGATCTGTTTTCACCCTGGGTCAACCTCGGCAACGGACTGGCAAAAGATATCATGTTCATACAATGGTATGAGATCACCGGCACCTCCGGAGGTACACTGTGGATACTCCTGTCAAATCTCCTTCTCTCGTCAGCGCTCGCAGGTTCCTTCATCCATGGCAAAAAAATGATCTTGCCGTTCACGATCTGGACAGCAGTAATTATTCTCCCCGTTTCAATATCATTGCACAGGTTTTTTACCATTGAACCCGCAGATTCAGCGGCTTCAGAGATCCTGATAATCCAGCCCAATTTTGATCCCTATACCCAAAAATTCAGCATGCCGTTTGAAAAACAGGTTGAAATAGTGGTCAGTATGGCCGGCCGTGAGACTACAGCAAAAACAAGGTGGATAATTACCCCCGAAACAACAGTTGATGATCCTGTCAACGAAAAAAGCATCAGCACCAATAGATATGTAAAAATGATGCGGTCGCTCGCCGTTGATAATCCCCGGGTCGCTGTTGTCACGGGCATGGTCACATTTGTTCCGTATTCTCCTGATGCATGGGCTATGTATCAGGCAGACGATCAGATTGAAAGCCCCGGTCTGCATTATGAGATATTCAACTCCGCGCTCATGATCGATACAGGGAAACCGGTCGGAATATATCATAAATCGAAGCTCGTGGCAGGATTTGAAACCAGCTTTTCCCCGGCGGCCGCCAGGGTGCTCAGGAGACTGCTTCCCCAGCTTGGCGGGACGAACCGTAATTACGGAACCCAGGATGAGAGAATCTCTTTTGAGCATCCTGTAACCAGGGACAGATCAGCACCTGTTATCTGTTTTGAATCGGTTTATGGAAGCCATGTTGCTGACTATGTCAAACTTGGGGCAAATATGCTTTTTATAATTACAAACGATGGCTGGTGGAAAAACAGTTCAGGTTATAAACAACATCTTTCCTACGCCTCCCTTCGGGCAATAGAAACACGCCGGCCAGTTGCCCGGTCAGCAAATACAGGTATCTCATGCTTTATCGATCTGAAAGGGGTGATCACGAAAAGAACCGGATGGTGGTCCGCCGAAACGATCAGGGGAGATCTTGTTCCTGAATCCCGCATTACCCCGTACGTCAGATACGGTGACTACATCCTTTATGCCGGATTACTGATCAGTATATCTGTTGTACTTTTTGCCCTCATTTTAAATCCACTCAGGAAGAGAAGGAGTATCATCAGGGATATCATTTCAGATTGTTAAAAAGCTCAAGTCCCTCGTCGAGCCACGCCCTGTATTCCCCGACATTCATATTTGTACCCATGGGAGTGTTCAGGGGATTCCCGGAATGGTCGGTAATTACATAAAGCGGGATGGTGTTTGTCCTGAATCTTGATATCTCGAGATCTTCATTGATCTTTCCAATGGTTTTCTTCGTCTTACCGTCAATAGCCGAAACAATCCAGTCCTCTTCGGGAAGCTGAGTCCTGTCGTCAACATAGAGGGCGACAATCACAAAATTGTCGCGCAGCCGCTGAAGTATCTCCGGATGTGACCATACCCTTGCTTCCATAAGCTTACAGTTGGAACAGGCATGGCCCTTGAAATCAAGCAGAACCGGTTTTCCCAGTTCTTTCGCACAGGCAAGTCCCTGCTTATAATCGAAGTAACCGGTAAGACCGTGAGGAAGATCGAGAATATCAGCGTGGCGGGGGGTTGAACAGAGTGAATTTGAGAAGGTCGAAGGTACAGAGGGAAAGGTTCCCGGAAGGGTTCCCGGAAGGCTTCCCGGTAAGGCTCCGGTGCCCGCTGTCTGACCCGTGAAATTCAATGCTGATGTGCTTTGCGGAGGCAGCAGCGGTGAGAGTCTTTTCAGGGGTGCCCCGAATAATCCGGTAAACAGGTATACCACAAATGAAAAAACAGCTATAACGAGAAATAATCTGAAAGTCCCGATATAGGGGAGGTCGGTGTCATGGGCAAACTTAATCCTGCCCATGAGGTAAAGACCCATCAGGGAGAAGATCACTATCCATATTGCAAGGTATATGTCCCTCGACAATATCCTGAATGAATAAACGGCATCAATTGTCATCAGGAACTTCAGGCTGAACGCGATCATTATAAATCCCAGTACTACTTTTACCGAATTGAGCCAGCCTCCTGATCTGGGCATCCGGCTCATTACCGAGGGGAACAGGGCAAAAACGGTAAAGGGCATGGCAAACGCAAGACCGAAACCGAACATTCCAATGGTTGGTCTGAGGACATCTCCTGATGCGGCCTCAACAAGCAGTGCCCCGACAATAGGGCCGGTACAGGAAAATGAAACTATTACGGTTGTCAGGCCCATAAAAAAGGACGCAAGCAAACCACCTTTATCAGCCCTCGAGTCAGCGCCGGCAACCCATCTGTTGGGAAGAACGATCTCGAATGCACCAAAAAAGGATATCGCGAACAGAACGAACAGGGCAAAGAAAAGCAGATTGGGGATCCAGTGTGTGCTTAGTGTGCTGGCAAATCCTGCACCGGCACTTGTGAGAGAGACAATTACCCCCAGTGAAGAATATATCAGCATTATCGACAATCCGAAGGTTAACGCCTTCAAAACTGCCATCCCGCGATTCCCGGAGGTTCCCGAAAAGAAGGCCACAGTTACGGGTATCATCGGGAAAACACATGGTGTAAGAATACCGGCAAAGCCGGCTAGAAGGGAGATAAGGAAAAACCTCAATAAACCACTTTTAGTCCTTTCAGACCGGATCCCTGATTTAATATCAACAGCAGCAGAAGTTTCAGAAACAGATCCCGCTGTACCCAATTTAAACTCAAACTCCACATCCTTGGGAGGGGAACAGGTAACATTATTGCACGACATAAAGTTCACAGTTCCCCGTACGGTGGCTGACGGCGATACAAGTGCCAGCTTCTGGCGGAACTCGGCTTTATTGCTGAAGGTCTTGATCCTGAATCCGAATGCTTCATCAAATTTATCAACAGGCTCAGTAACCTCGTAGGTTTTTCCTGTTAATACATACCCGGGAAGGGAATCGAAGGAGAAGCTGGTGGGTATCGGCCCGCCTTCCCCGATATCCATGGCATAGATGTATGATCCCTTTTCGATAACCGCTGTAAAAATGAGTTCATACTTATCATCACTCTTTTTCTCGAATGCAAAGTCCCAGGTAACCGGGTCATAGATCTGTCCGCCGGCCCTCACGATAAACAGGAACAATAGTGCTACAGTCAGAAATTTCCTAATCATATGCCATAGTTTTATTTGCTGTAAATGTAGCAAATCCCTTACAATTAAGTGAAAATTACAGATGATGGTTCAGAAAAAGGTATCCGTTCAGGCAAGATCTATCTCGTTGCCCTCGCGGTCGAAGAAATGATGTTCCAGGACGTGGTAGGCTGTAACAGGCTGGACTTTAAGGCAAATTTTATATTTCATATTCCACTTCCTGTAAAGGGGTATCAATCCTCTCTTCAGGTAGGAGGCAACGAAGGGGTGTACATTAAGGAGTATCTTTCGGGTCTTTATCTTATCGACGATAAATCCCAACGATTTTTCAAGCTCGTCCGTATAAAGGATTGTCGGGCGTGTTTCACCTGTGCCCAGGCATGTCGGGCATTTTTCGTTGGTCACGATATGCATTTCGGGTCGCACCCTTTGCCTGGTGATCTGCATAATGCCGAATTTCGACAGGGGAAGGATATTATGCTTTGTCCTGTCGCCCGCCATGCTCTCCTTCATCTTGTCAAAGAGAATCTGTTTATTCTCGCCTGACTGCATGTCAATAAAGTCGATTACAATAATGCCTCCCATATCCCTGAGGCGCAGCTGACGGGCAATCTCCGTGGCGGCTTCCATGTTTACAAGCAGGGCATTAGCTTCCTGGTTGTTGCCCGTTCTGGCCCTGTTGCCACTGTTTACATCTATCACATGAAGAGCTTCGGTGTGTTCGATAATGAGATAAGCCCCATGTTTGAAAGAAACCGTCTTCCCGAAAAGCGCTTTGATCTGCTTGTTTACTCCAAAATGATCAAAGATCGGAAGAGTACCCTTATAGAGTTTTATGATCTTCTCTTTTTCCGGGGCGATCTCCCTGATATATTTACGGATCTCCTCAACAAAAACAGGATCGTTGACATGTATGCTGTTAAATGTTACATTGAGCATATCTCTCAGAATGGTGGATGTCCTGTTCATCTCACCAATGAATAATCTTGGCGTTTTGGTCTCCTTTTTTAACGAGCTGAATGCGGATTCCCATCTTCTGACCAGTTCGCGCAACTCGGCGTCGAGCAATGCCACCTTCCTGCCCTCGGCAACTGTCCTGACTATAACGCCAAAATTTCTGGGTTTTATGCTCTGAACGAGTGTCTTAAGACGGTTTTTCTCCTCAGCACTCTCAATCTTTGTTGAAACGGATACTTTGTCTGAAAAGGGGATCAACACAAGGTTCCTTCCTGCCAGTGATATCTCGGATGCCAGTCTGGGCCCTTTTGTGGATATCGGCTCCTTGGTTATCTGCACGATAACCGTCTGCCCGGTAGTAAGCACATCGCTTATCCGGCCGTTCTTGTCAATATCCTCCTCTGATTTAAACTTATGAACAGGCACCGCCCTGCCCTGTCTCTGAATTGCCGTAACATAGTATTTATGCTGTGTCCGGAACTGTGCGCCCAGATCAAGGTAATGAAGGAATGCATCACGCTCGTAGCCAACATTGATAAAAGCAGCATTCAGTCCGGGCATGATCTTTTTCACCTTCCCCAGGTAAATGTCCCCGACCGAAAACTTAATGTTGCGTTTTTCCTTGTTTAACTCGGTTAATTGCTTGTCTTCCAGCAAAGCCAGGGAGACTTCCGAATCACCGACATCAATAATAAGATCCTTGCTTACCACCTCACCACATTAATCCGAACTCAAATCAATCCACATCCGACATCCTGATACAATAAACCTAAAGATCATCAGACCTTTAGGCTTATCTGTTCATTTTATGACCACCTGTTGATCGTCTACTTCTTCTTGTGTCTGTTTTTCCGCAAACGCTTCTTGCGCTTGTGGGTGGCCATCTTATGTCTCTTTCTCTTTTTTCCGCTTGGCATGGAGGATTACTTCTTAACTTTTGATTTAACTTTTGTGATGAATGATTTTGCCGGTTTGAAAGCTGGAATGTTATGAGCAGGAATGATTATTGTGGTGTTCTTTGAAATGTTCCTGGCAGTCTTCTTGGCTCTCTTTTTGACGATGAAGCTTCCGAAACCTCTGAGATACACGTTATTACCTGAGACCATCGAGCCTTTTACAGTTTCCATGAAGGCTTCAACAGTTTTCTGTACAGTTACCTTTTCAATACCAGTGTTCTTGGCAATTTCATTAACAATGTCTGCTTTAGTCATTTTCGTGAAGTTTAAAATTCAACAAATTATTTTGAGTATTCGTTTTTTTCAACTGTGCAAATATAGAAATATTATTTATTTAAATTGAAACACTTACATAATAATTTTTATAATTTTTTTTTATTAATGCCTTAATTCCAATGAAATAGAAAACTTTGTCGGTGCCGTACCGGAACAACTTGCAACAGATGATAAAGATATTGAGTTTATTTGTAACTTGTAACCTGCTGAAATAATGGTTCTTGCTGTTATTGTGACAGTATGATGGCAATAAGCTGTTTTTTTCTTAAATTTGCACTTCTGAACACTTTGTACAAACAAACAACTAACTCTATGTCAATCAATAAGGTAATACTAGTCGGCAATGTCGGGAAAGATCCGGTTATACGGTATTTTGACAAAGGTGTTGCCAAGGCAACGTTCCCCCTAGCAACAAGCGAAACCTATACGAATCAGCAGGGTGAAACCATCACTACGACGGAATGGCACAACATTGTTATCTGGAGGGCTATGGCTGAAGTGGCTGAGAAGACCGTCAGAAAAGGCTCCCAGGTTTATGTTGTGGGTAAGATCAAGACCCGCTCATATGTAGATAAGGATGGTAACAACAAGTATATAACCGAGATACTTGCCGATACCTTCCTTGTACTTGATAAAAAGCAGGCCTCACCGGCGGCTTCACAGTCACAGGCTGGTCAGGAGAGAGGAATAAGCGATGCTGAATCTGCCTTCCCTGATATCAACGAACCTTCCGCACCCTATAGCAGGCCTGCCCCCGGCAACAGTCAGATAAGCAGTGATGATCCTGCCACGGGTGAATCATTCGACTCCGGGGATGGCAAGAGTGAAGATGATCTGCCATTTTAGTGCTTTAAAAGAAAATTCAATTGGTGCCTCAATTACCATTCCTGAATGCGATTTCTCTTGCAGGGATAATTTACCACACCCCTGATGCCAAGATCCTTATCGGATTTGGAATACTTGCGATACTCCTTTTCTTTTCTGCCATGATTTCCGGATCGGAAGTAGCCTATTTCTCAATTAGCCCCGAAGAGATAGAAAAACTGAAAAACATTAAAACAAAACGTTCCGAGTCTGTCCTGAAACTTATAAAAATGCCTGAGAAACTGCTCAGCACCATCCTTGTGGCAAACAATGTGGTAAATGTTGCTATTGTTCTGCTCGCGGCATTCCTGAGTGCCAGACTGTTCGATATGGATACAAACCCCATTGCCGGTTTCATACTCGAAGTTGTGGCAATAACCTTTCTTCTTCTCTTTTTCGGAGAGATACTTCCAAAGGTTTACGCTACGAGAAACCATGTATCCGTAACCCTTTTCATGTCAAAGCCCCTCATGATCCTTGAGAAGCTGACGAGCCCGCTTACATCTCTTCTTATAATGTCAACATCGTTCGTGAAAAAGAGGGCGGTCTTCAAACATGCCAACATAAGCATGGACGACCTTTCCGACGCTCTGGAGCTTGCCTCGGATGATATTGATGAAGACGAGAAAATACTGAAGGGGATAGTCAATTTCGGGAATACCCAGGTAAGTGAAATAATGTGTCCGCGAATGGATGTAACCGCAATAGATATCAACAAAGGCTTCAGCGATGTTATTCCGCTCATAATTGAATCAGGGTTCTCCAGAATCCCGGTTTACTCCGGATCGTTTGACCACGTGAAGGGAATCCTCTATGCAAAGGATATCCTTCCCTATACAAACAGCCCCGGTAACTTCAAGTGGCAGACACTGTTGCGGCCGCCATATTTTGTTCCCGAAACAAAGAAAATCAACAACCTTCTGAAAGAGTTTCAGGTGAACAAGATCCATATGGCTGTAGTAATTGATGAATACGGAGGCACTTCAGGCATAATTACCCTCGAGGATATTCTCGAGGAAATAGTGGGAGAAATAACCGACGAGAGCGATGAGGATGAAAATCTGTACAGAAAAATCGACGACAGGACATTCGTTTTTGAAGGTAAGGTCCTGCTTAACGATTTCTTCAAGATAATAAATGCCCGCGACGACCTTTTCGAAGATGTCAGAGGGGAATCCGAAACACTGGCAGGCCTTATTCTCGAACTAACGGGAGAGATCCCGCAGAAAGGACAGGTAATAACATACGGTGATTTTAAATTCAGGATCGAGTCAGCAGACAAAAGAAGAATAAAGGAGATACGGGTCGAAATATCCGGCGATTATGACGATAACAGGTAAACAGACCGCATTAATAACGCTATTCTTATATGCCTTGTGCAGCTGCAGGGAGGTGGCTGTGCCAAAACCAAGAGGCTATTTCAGAATTGACCTTCCTGACCGTGTATACCAGTTGTATGAGGGTAATTCATCCGGACCGGTACAAACCCCTGTTTCTTTTGAATATCCGGTGTACGGACAGATCATATTTGAACCGGAAAACAGTGCTGAACCGGGATGGTTCAATATAGACTTCCCTCAATATAATGCAAGGCTGTATCTTACCTATAAAAGAGTCGGCAATGACCTTTCCGACCTGATCGAACAGACATACCAGATGAATGTAAGGAACCATATTATCAAGGCAGATGCCATAAGCGAACAGATTATAAGCGACCGTGATAAAGGCATTTACGGAATCCTGTACGACCTCAGGGGGAATACCGCCACATCTGTTCAGTTTTATCTGACCGACAGCGTAAGGCATTTTCTTAGAGGATCATTATATTTTGATGCTGAACCCAATGCTGATTCCCTCGCCCCCGTAACCGCGTTTTTCCGGCAGGACATCATCCATCTTATTGAAACTTTTGAGTGGAAATAAATAATCATATCAAGTAATGGGTTGTATAACCAAACATTATCTCAACGAATATTCCGTACTTGGTGTCTGGAAAATTGAAGAGGACCTGGATACCCTGCTGGATATGGTTATTATGGAAAGTGATGATACTAAAAAATACAAGGCCTTCTCAAGTACTTCGCGTAAACTTGAATTCCTAAGTGTCAGAGCACTTCTTCAGGAACTCCTGGGCAAAGATGCCAGGATAGTCTACAATAAGAACAATAAACCCTTTCTGAAGGATGGTTCCCGCTTCGTCAGCATATCACACTCCAACAAGCTTACGTCGATCCTGCTAAGCACCAACGAAAGGGTAGGTATTGACCTGGAGTACATGAGTTCAAATATTGGCGCTATTGCCTTTAAATTTATAAACCGGAAAGAAAAGATAACGAAAGACCCGGAAAGCAGGAAATATCACCTTTATCTGCACTGGTGCGCCAAAGAGGCTCTGTACAAGATATGCGACAAGGAAGGCATCAGCATCAGAAAGAATATTACCATTGAGCCATTCGAGGTGAAGGAATCAGGAGAGATAAGAGGACATGTTCATACCAGAAGGATCAACGATTCATTCGACCTTTTTTATACGAGATATGACAACTATGCCATCGTATGGACAAAAAAGAACTATGAAAAAGTCTGATTTTCCAAAGAAAAAGAGCATAGCACTCCTGCTTGATCCGGACAGGATAACAGAAGGTTCTCTCACCAGGACACTTGAGGTTGCTGTTAAATCCAATGCTGATTATATTCTGACCGGCGGGAGCCTTACTTTCAACAGTATTGACAATCTGATCGATCTGGTAAAAGAATCATGCAGCATACCCGTTATCCTTTTTCCCGGTAACCTGTTACAGCTCAGCTTAAAGGCCGACGCTGTACTTCTGCTTTCTCTGATATCGGGCAGAAACCCGGAACTGCTCATCGGGAACCATGTCATAGCTGCCCCTTACCTGAGAAGTGCAAAGGAGAAACTGATTCCGGTAGGATATATACTTGTAAACTGCGGAACCAGGACCTCTGTCGAATACATAAGTCAGACCGAGGCTATCCCCTCCGACAAGACAGATATCGTGGTTGCAACAGCTCTTGCCGGCGAAATGCTTGGTCTTCATATGATCTACCTCGAAGCGGGAAGCGGAGCGGATGCTTCCATTCCCCCTGCTGTCATTAGTGCCGTAAGGGACAATGTGGAGATTCCGCTGGCTGTTGGCGGAGGGCTGAAGAGCGGGGAAAATATAAGGAAAACCTTTGAAGCGGGAGCCGATCTGATTATACTGGGCAACGGTTGCGAGAAGAATCCCGGTCTGCTTGCAGAAGCATGCAGGATAAGGGATTCCCTTCGCTGTGACACAACTACCTGAACAGTTCGATCAGAGGGTCACCCGAAGTGGCATTCGGATTTGGCACTCTGCATAAGGAGGAAAGGGTGGTGGCAATATCAGTCATGTTGATCTTCCGCGTTACAGTAGCACGATTGACGGTCCACCCGTACCAGATCAGCGGAACATGGGAATCATACTCGTAGGGTGAGTTATGGTTGGTTACATCCTCTCCGTCCTTTTCCACCCACCCGGGATTAAGAATAACGATCACATCGCCCGATCTCTGAGGACTGAAATTGTTTATTATCCTGCGAAGGTTCCCGTTGCTGAAATCGTTTGCCTCAAAAGCAGAATAGGGATATGCCGCGGTAACCCCCGAGAACTGAACCATGAAACGGGCAACCCTTTTCTGTATCTCCTCGATCGGGATCTTTGCATCTTCAATAAGAACCCTGTTGAGATAAATTTGCTTTTCGGAGTACCCCTTCACCCAGTTCCCCTCACCATATACGGCATTCAGGTAACTCCTCAGCAGCTGAAGCGCCTGGTTCTGCCTGAAATATCCCGAGGGGATCCTGTTGCTCTCCAGAATCGTGGGTATCTCCGAAATCCCATGGGCCGATGTAAAATAAACAAGTACATTTCTCTTCCCGATATTATCATTCAGGTAAGTAAGCAGTGTCTCAATCTGATGGTCAAGCCTCAGTAGTGCATCAGCCATCTCAACTGATGAGGGTCCGAATCTGTGACCGATATATTCGGTTGATGAATAACATATTGATAAATAGTCTGTAATATCATCCTTTCCGAGACCCTCCTTCTCTATCAGTTTTATTGCAAAGTCGGTGGTAAGATGATCAGCGAAGGGAGTCTCGCGGAGTAATGAGAAATCCTGCCTTGATGCTTTTCCGCTCTTTGTCCTGAGCTTCCTCAGATCGTACGGGAAATAATTCTGCCCGAATAAACCTGCTTCATGCTTATTTGAGTCAGGCATACAATCTGCATAGTAATCCCGGGGCCTGTACATAGACCATGTATAATTAAGGAACGTGTCTGAATACTTCATCCCGTTGAACTCCTGAACCCAGAACGGCAGGTCTTTCATATAGTATGTGCATGACATCCAGGTACCTGAGGTATTGTCAAACCAGTATGCTCCGTCAGCTGAATGGCCGGCAGAGAGAATCGATGCATATTCCTTGATTCCAACCGCGTATACCTTCGCTTTTCCCTTTGTCGCCATCCTGAGCTCATCCGAAAAAGTAGAAGCCATCAGATTGACCGGCGAATGCAGTCCGGATTCATAGCTTCCACCCACGGGATTAACGCTGATGTCATTCGTGCAAAATATCAGTTCATTCTTAAGCGGCATATACCAGTTGTCAGAAGTGATGCCATGAAAAGCGGGCTCGGTTCCCGTCGATATGGTAGCAAAACCCGGCGCCCCCTGGGTGAGAATATACTGATAAGAGGCATTCCGGTAATAGGTGCCTTCGTTGATAAGCCTCTTGATGCCATCCTCAGAAAGCCTGTCCCTGAATCTTTCCAGGAGATCATACCGCAACTGCTCAACAACAATGCCAATAACCAGGCGCGGCTTGTCAGGCGGAAGGTATGCCCCCTGTCCCGATATCTTAAAAACAAACGTCAGTGCCAGAATACATGTTATTTTTATCTTCCTTATTATTCTCATCTTTTTCAAAATTCATAAATACTCAATTGCAGAAAGCCATATTAGCGTCCCTCTTCTGACAATGGGGCAAAAGTAGCTTTTTTACGTTCAGTTGCAACAACAATAAAAAATCAGCTTATCAGAACCGTCTTGCGACAACAAACCTTCCATATGATGATATCCCTGTGGCTCTCTGTTTAAAAACCACCGTGTACACACCTGCCGGAAAGGCCCTGACATCAAGTATTACCGGACTCCCCTCATAAGCCATTCTGTTATAATCACTTAATATCGCACCCGTCGTATTGTATATCCTGATGTTTATGTTTCCCCGGAGCTTTTCAGGCATTACCGCGTAGACATAAAACACAGCCGGGTTCGGATATAATAACGGCGCCGAAGGGTTGGTAGTATCCACAGGATTGCGAATGTGGGTCATTCCCACTGCCAGAAAGGTTTTCCGGCGTGGTTCAGCCACAACGTTGTATACCACCGTGTCAATATAGCCGTCTGCAGTGAATGTAATGTCCCATGAACCTGGTGCGGCAAGCCTGATGAACCTTCCGGTAAGGGCGTCGGCATATAAATGCGAATTGTCCCTGTCGTGACCGGCAATGAAAACCTTTGCAGGCACTGGCTCACCGGTCCCTCTGTCGGTAACAGTCCCGTGAATTCCGTAAAGAGCATTTTCAACATATCCCAGCAGCGAAACCCTGTTGTATTCCCACAGGTCAGCAAGCTTGTCTGCCGGGGTAATATAGTTTTTGTCAAGCTCTATCGTAACCTCCCTGCCATTCAACGCGTAGGTGACATAATCCTGACGTCCCCCGTAAATCTGATACCATGCATACCCGTTCGTGATACCGTTGCTGAGGTCGGTCATGTAGCCTGCCGGTGAGTTATTATGGACGGTGTCGGCATACTCTCTCGAGATAGCATAAAACCAGGAGTTATCAGCATGAAGCCTCTGCCATCTGTCCCATGGATAATTGACAACTTCGGCGCCTGAATGGAAGCTTGCCGAGAGAACAAACCTGTGCTTTGCCAGGAATGCCATCATATCAAGCGTCTCTTTTTGCCTGGGAGGATTTTCGGCAGCCGGATCGGGAAAATTCCTGTTAAGATCGTAACCTGCTGCATTAAACCTTACGGGGGAGGTTATAGTATTACCCCCATAGTAAGTTCCGTCGGGGTTTGCCAGGGGATTGATCCAGATTTCCATCTTATCAACAAGGTTCCTGACCTTCCCGTCGGAGGCATAGTTGCTGAGCAGATAACCGGCAAGCCGGAGCATCAGGACAAACCCTCCGGTCTCATTGCCATGTATTGTCGAAGTGAAGAACACCTTTGGCTCATCCTCATCAGTTCCGGGGTTATCAGAGATCTTCAGGGCATAGACTATTCTCCCGTTAATGCTTGTTCCGATAGTGTCGAGCCTGCAGAGGGCAGGGTAATTCTCCGCGAAATAAAACATTATTGAATCATACTGTGGCATAGTGGGATAGCTCTCCCACTCCATAACCTCTTCAATACTCCGTGCAGTCCGGATCCCCTTTATTTCATCAGTTTCTACAATTGAATAATCATATCCTCCCTTTATGAACCACTCCGCAGTCAGCGGCGAAAGAATTACATGGACTCTGTTTTCCCTGACCCTGCTAACGGAAACATTCCGGGTAAGATGATCAAAAGCCCGGGCTCCCGGGTGGGAGATAGTAATCTCAGCCTGCCCCTTTTCCCTGATTATCTCAAACACTCTTCTGTCAGAAGGGCTGTATTGTCCGTGACACGGGGGATAGTGCAGGAGCATGGCAATGGCTGATAGCGCCAGCCATCTGACAGCAGAGGATCTAAACATTGAACCGGATATGGAGAATATCACCGTCTTCAACAACATAATTTCTTCCTTCAATCAACAGCCTGCCTGCTTCCTTTACTGCATGCTCGGAGCGTAACGACACGAAATCGTTATATTTCATTACCTCAGCTCTGATAAAGCCTCTTTCGAGGTCGCTGTGTATAACACCTGCAGCCTGTGAGGCGGTCATGCCTTTTCTGATTGTCCAGGCCCTGATCTCCTTCGGTCCTACCGTAAAGAAAGTCTGGAGATTAAGCATCCTGTATGCTGCCCGCACAAGCTTATCAACCCCGGGTTCCGCGAGACCTGCATCCCTGAGGAAAGCCGCCCTGTCATCTGCACTTTCAAGCTCAGCTATCTCGGCTTCAACTGCTCCTGCAATTATAAGTATTTCAGCCGAACTGCCCTTCAGATGCTCCTTTACTTTCTCAACATAACTGTTCCCGGTAACAGCTGATCCTTCATCAACGTTGCATACGTAAATAACGGGTTTCATGGTGAGGAGGAAGAGATCGTCGATATATTTCCTCTCTTCATTCTTCACATCCAGGGTACGGGCATTATTGATATTTCCTATATGATCGCGGAAGCGGTAGAGCACATCACAGCCATGTTTTGCATCCTTATCGCCGGCTCTTACCGCTTTTTCCAGCTTCTGAATCTTCTTTTCCACCGATTCGAGGTCCTTTAACTGCAACTCGAAATCAATTGTCTCCAGATCCCTCACGGGATCGACTGATCCGTCGATATGCTGAAGAGTGTCACTGTCAAAACATCTGAGCACATGTATCAGTGCATCGGTGTTTCTGATATCCCCGAGAAATTTGTTCCCTACTCCCTCTCCCCTGCCGGAGCCCTTTGCAAGACCGGGAATATCCACAATTTCGATGGTAGTATGGACGATTTTGTCGGTCACCTGATATTGTGCCAGTTCGTAAAGCCTGGCGTCGGGTACCTGGACGATCCCGATATTTGATTTTGTCGCGCTGAAGGCATAGGCGCTGACCTCCCCCCTGGTGCCGGAGATGCAGTTAAAAATTGTCGTCTTCCCGACATTGGTTATTCCTGTGATACCGCATTGCAGAGCCATCAGATTTTCTCTTTAAGATCGTTTGCGACAAAGGATTCAAATTCCCCTGTCGACATACTTGTCTGCTCCCCTGTTGACATATTTTTTACCGTAACCTGATTATTTTTAATCTCCTCCGCCCCGGCCATAACAACTATCGGTATTTTATTGACGTCGGCATAGGCCATTTGCTTTTTGAGCTTTACCGGATCGGGATAGAGCTCTGATCTGATCCCACTTCTTTTCAGCTGATCAAAAATCCTGAGGGCATTTGCTGTTTCGTTCTGTCCGAAATTGAGGATCAGTACCCGGGTGCCGGAGGAACTGACTTTTCCGAAAAGATTCAGGTGTTCAAGCACATCATATATCCTGTCGGCTCCGAAGGAGATGCCGACTCCGGAGATACCCTCAAGTCCGAACACCCCGGTAAGGTTGTCATACCTTCCCCCACCGCCGATGCTTCCTATGGCCACATCTCTGGACTTTACCTCAATGATGGCCCCGGTATAATAGTTAAGGCCCCGGGCAAGGGTCAGGTCAAACTCCACATCCGACCAGAGAGGGGCCCCTCCGATGTACCCAAACAGTGTGCGCAATTCCTCAAGGCCCTTCATTCCGGTTTCCTGATCAGAGAGTATCTTCTCAAGCTCATCCAGTTTTTTTCCTGTATTTCCGGCAAGTGTCAGCACAGGCTCAAGTTTTTCAACTGCGGAACCGGAAATCCCCTTGCTTAGCAATTCCTCCTTAACAGCGTCCAGTCCTGTCTTGTCAATCTTGTCAATTGCAATTGTGATATCGGTCAGCCTGTCAGCCTCGCCAATAAATCCTGCAAGACCGGATAATACCTTCCTGTTATTGATTTTTATTACCGTGGCGATCCCCAGTCCGGCAAAAATATCATCTGCGATCCTAACAAGCTCATATTCATTCAGCAGTGAATCACTTCCGATCACGTCGGCATCGCACTGAAAAAACTCCCTGTACCTGCCTTTCTGCGGCCTGTCGGCTCTCCAGACCGGTTGTATCTGATACCGTTTGAAAGGGAATGTTATCTCGTTGCGATGTTGCACAACATAGCGGGCAAAAGGAACCGTAAGATCGTACCTCAATCCCTTGCTGCAGAGCTTCATGGCAAGGCGGTTCTGTTCCCTTGCTGAAAGCTCGTCATCACTGATACCGGAAAGGAAGTCTCCCGAATCAAGTATCCTGAACAGAAGCCTGTCTCCTTCCTCTCCGTACTTCCCAAGAAGGGTTGAGAGGTTCTCCATGGCGGGAGTCTCTATGGGATTATAACCGTAAAGCCTGAAGATCCTTTTTATGGTATCGAAAATATAATCCCTCTTCAGCATCTCCCCGGCTGAAAAGTCTCTGGTTCCTTTTGGTATGGTTGGCTTGGAGAACATGATAAAAGATAAAAGATAAAAGATAAAAGACAAAAGTAAAAAGACAAAAGTAAAAAGGTAAAAACAGGGCTAAAGGTATTAAAGTTCCGGAACAATTAAAAGAGCGGGGGGCAGGGGGCGGGGAGCAGGGAGCGGGGAGCAGGGGGCGGGGAGCAGGGGG
>JAHYJA010000074.1 GCA_019429325.1 Bacteroidales bacterium | reverse complement strand
AGAACCTTGTCAAGCAGAAGGTCTATATTTAGTCCGCCTAATGCGGAGATTTCCTGTGACTGATATTTGCCACCCCAGTCTTCGACGAGGTAGTTCATGTTTGCCAGTGCCTCCTTGATCTTTTCGGGGTTGGCTGAAGGCTTATCTATCTTATTTATTGCAAAGACTATAGGGACACCGGCAGCGGATGCATGGTTGATGGCTTCGATCGTCTGGGGCATAACCCCATCGTCAGCTGCAACCACAATAATTGCGATGTCTGTTATCTGGGCGCCACGGGCGCGCATGGCCGTAAAGGCTTCATGACCGGGAGTATCGAGGAATGTCAGTTGCCTTCCGTCGTCCAGAAGAACATTATAGGCTCCGATATGCTGCGTTATGCCTCCTGCCTCGCCGGCAATGACATTGGTTCTGCGGATATAATCAAGCAGTTTTGTTTTTCCATGATCTACATGCCCCATAACGGTCACTATCGGGGGTCTTGGACTGAGATCTTCCTCTTCGTCCTCTTCCTCCCTGACGGCTTCGAGCAGTTCCGCGCTGACAAACTCGACCTTGTAACCGAATTCATCTGCCAGCAGAGCCATGGTTTCAGCATCAAGCCTCTGATTGATAGAGACGAACAGCCCGAGGTTCATGCAGGTGGAAATGATCTCGGTAACAGGAGTGTTCATCATTGTTGCCAGCTCGTTGACAGAAACGAACTCAGTGACCTTCAGTATATTTTTCCGGCTTTCCAGGAGATCCTCCACCTCGCGGTGCTTCTGACTTATCGCGTCCCTTTTTTCCCTTCGGTACCTCGATCCCTTTGATTTTCCTTTTGCCGTGAGGCGGGCGAGGGTTTCCTTGATCTGTTTCTGTACTTCCTCTTCATCAACCTCAGCTCTCACCGGCCTTTTCCTGACCACTTTTTTCCCGGACTTATCTTTCTTTTCTGCTGTTCCGGGCTTGCTGACAGGAATAATCTCCACATCCTTCGATATTCTCTTTCTTTTCTTCTTGCGTCGTGATTCCTGGTCTCCGTTGATCTTTACAGCCTGCTGGGGTGCGCTCTTCTTTTTCTCCTCCACGGGGAGGTCGATCTTACCGACGACAGTCAATCCCGACAGTTTCCTGAACTCAGGTTTGAACAGTTCAACGGATTCCTCTTGCTGTTCTGCAGGGGTCTCGTCTGCCTCTCTGACATCCGGTTTATCTGTTTCAGTTACTGCAGGTGAAGCGCTTTCCGCGGCTATGGCCTCTTCTTCTTCCTTCTCAACAGCTTCAGGGGTATCTTCTTCCTTTCTGACAGCAGGCTTCTCCTTCTCTTTTTTCGGAGGTTTCCTGTCAAGATCTATCTTGCCCAGGATATGGATATCAATTTTCGGCTTTTCGGTTTTAGGCTCCTCTGTTTCACTGACAGCTGTTTTTTCTTTTGGAGGGTCAGGTTGTTTCTCATCCTGTTCAGCAGGCTCCGTGGCGGGCAAGGGTTCGGCTTCCTTTTTTGGCGGTTCGGGTTTAGCCGGTTTGGGCTTGAGTGCCTTTTCGAGATCGATCTTGCCGATTAGCCTGATATCGGGTTTCTTTATTTCGGTCAGAATATCAATACTCTTTTTGGATACTGAAGTGTCCTTGATAAGGATCTCTTCCTCCCTGTCGGCCTCTTCACCTTCGGATTTTTCAGAGACATCGTCGATCGAAACGGTTTCTTTCTTCCTGTGAAGGTCTTTCAGGGCAAGTTTCTCGGATTCCTTTTTTGCACTCAGATCAGTACTGTACTCCTTGATAAGGAGAATATAAGCCTCAGGGGGTAATTTCGTGTTCGGGTTAGGATCAATAACAAACCCCTTCTTATGCAGGAATTCCACGATAGTGGCAATACCCACGTTGAATTCCCGTGCTGCTTTGCTTAATCTCGTCACCTTAATTTCGTCTGCCATAGATATGCCTTGCCTTTTAACTCAAAATAATTTACCGGGGTTTATATTGTATGATAAGAAATTATTCAAATTCTGCTCTTAAAATATTTACTACTTCTTTTACGGTCTCTTCTTCAAGGTCGGTTCTTTTCACAAGGTCGCTCACAGAGAGGTTGAGGACACTTCTCGCGGTGTCGCAGCCAATTGCCTTCAGCTCATCAATTATCCACTCTTCGATCTCATCGCTGAACTCCTCAAGGTTAACATCTTCCTCATCCTCGCCGCCCGGCTCCCTGTAAACATCTATCTCGTAGCCGGTAAGCTGGCTTGCAAGCTTGATATTCAGGCCACCTTTACCTATTGCAAGTGACACCTCGTTGGGTTTCAGATATATCTCAGCTCTTTTAGTCTCGTCGTTCAGTTTGATGGAAGTTATTTTCGCGGGGCTCAGGGCTCTCTGTATGAAAAGCTGATTGTTCGAGGTAAAGTTGATTACATCGATGTTTTCATTCCGCAGTTCCCTTACGATGCCGTGTATCCGCGACCCTTTCATGCCCACGCAGGCTCCGACAGGATCAATTCTTTCGTCGTAGGACTCAACTGCCACCTTGGCACGTTCGCCCGGGACCCTCACAATCTTTTTAATGGTGATGAGTCCGTCAAATATCTCAGGAACCTCCAGCTCAAAGAGCCTTTCGAGAAATACGGGAGAGGTGCGGCTCAGGATGATGAAAGGAGTGTTGTTTCTCATCTCAACCTTTATAACAACAGCCCTTACCGAGTCACCCTTGCGGAAATGATCGGAAGGTATCTGTTCACTTTTGGGTATAATGAGCTCGTTACCATCGTCATCGAGCACCAGGATCTCTCTTTTCCATACCTGATAGATCTCGCCTGTGACAATCTCCCCGATCCTGTCCTTATACTTCATGTAGATATTGTTCTTTTCAAGATCGAGAATCCGTGCCGTGAGGTTCTGCCTCAGGGATAATATTGCCCTTCTTCCGAAATCCAGGAATTTGACTTCATCAGAAACCTCTTCTCCAATTTCGTAATCTTCATCGATCTCTTTTGCCTGAGAGAGCGGGATCTGGGTGTTGGGATCCGTGAAATCATCGTCGTCGACGACCTCACGGTTTCTCCATATTTCAAAGTCACCCTTATCGATGTTTACTATTATATCAAAATTATCTGCCGAACCATATTTCTTTATCAGCATTCCCCTGAAAACATCTTCGAGAACGCTCATCATTGTCGGACGGTCGATATTTTTCAATTCCTTGAATTCCGAAAAAGTGTCGATCAAATTAACATTTTCCATCTGGTGTAAACCTCTTATAATTATTTTAATGTAAAAACTACTCTTGTTGATTTTACCTGGTCGAAGTTGAAAGACAATTCCTTAAGCTCACGGGCCTTCCCCTTTACTTTTACCTCAGTTTCCAGCTCGAAACCGCCGGGCGTTACATTCTTCAGCAATCCGGTGAACCTTTCTCCTTCGGTGCTTACCACCTCAACCTTTCTTCCTTCATTCTTATGATACTGTTCAACCACAACAAACGGCATGTCGAGGCCGGGTGAGGAGACCTGCAGTTCATAATCCTCCCTTTCGCGATCGAGATTCTTTTCGATATGACGATGGATAGCCGCACACTCGTCGATGGTGATGCCTGTTTTGCTGTCGGCAAGCACGGTTATCCTGTTCGATGTGCTTACCCTTATCCCAACAAGAAAGATCGCCGATCCTTCGGTTGCCTCCTTCACAAGTCTTTCTATTTCGGCTTTGTCTGTCATATAAAAATTACGGCCAATAAAATAGGGGACTCCGGTCCCCTAGTTCTCAAATACCCTTCAAATCGCCTGCAAAGTTAAACATTATTATTTTACCGCCAAAATTTTTAATAGTAATATTGTGTTTTGTTAAATTCCGGGAAAAAGGCGCAATCGCCAATTCTGCAAACATGGAAGAGTACGGTTATTATACCGATGAGGAACGGCTTCTTCTTGAGAAGTGCACTATCTGCCCGCGGGAATGCGGAGTAAACAGGTTTGAGGGAGGCAATGGCTGGTGCGGGATGGATGCGGGAATGAACATTGCTTCAATATGCATTCACAGGGGAGAGGAACCTCCGATAAGCGGTCCGCAGGGCATCTGCAATATCTTTTTCAGGGGATGCAACCTCAGTTGCACCTTCTGCCAGAACCATGAGATAAGCAGGTCGGTGGGGATATCAGGCAGGAGCAGGCTGCCGCTTGCTGACATCCTCGGACAGATCGTAAGGATCCTGGATAAGGGCATCAGAGCGGTCGGATTTGTATCGCCTTCCCATGCAGTGCCACAGGTCAGAGCGATCATCAGAGGGCTGAATGCGCTCGGGCGTAAGCCTGTTACCGTTTATAACACAAACAGCTACGATAAACCTGCAAGATTGCGTGAACTGGACGGACTGATAGACGTTTATCTGCCTGATTACAAATACGTGACTCCTGAGAAAGCCCTGGAATATTCCGGCTCGTCAGATTATCCTGAAAAGGCCCTCAGGGCGATAAGGGAGATGTACTTCCAGAAAGGATCAACACTGAGGATTGACGACCATGGTACAGCTGAGAACGGGATCCTGATAAGGCACCTTGTTCTGCCCGGCCACGTTGAGGAGAGCAGGAGAGTCCTCAGGTCAATAGCTGAGGAGATCTCCACCGGTATATCTGTCTCCCTCATGTCGCAGTACTGTCCTGTGCCGGAAACAAGAGATCATCCCCTTTTGAACCGGCCGCTCTCCGCCAGTGAATACCAGGCAGTGGTAAGGGAGATGGAAGATCTCGGTTTCCGGAACGGGTGGGTGCAGGATATGGCCAGCCACCGGAACTACCGGCCGGATTTCAGAAGGAAGAATCCGTTTACATGAATTTTTCCCGTTTCTGCAGGTTGTAAAGCCCTGACAGGAGGAAAAGGATGGTGCCGGTAATGAGTATTATCCTGTTCTTCAGGGTTATTATCGCCCAGGTGGTTTCGTTTACATCATACGGCACTTCCCAGGGGTTGAGAAAAACGTTCCACTGACTCTTGCGGAGGGTTTCCTCACCCAAAATCATGAAGAATATTCCGAAGATTATCATTATAACGGCAGTTCCGTTACCGCTTCTGATGGCTGTCGAAAGCATAAACGACATCATTCCCAGGAAGATAACCGGAATCATCACCTGAGCAGCGACTTTCATAAAATCGAATTTCATGATAAGTACTGATGAGAGCCAGGTAAAAAATATCATGATTAGGAATGCGATAAGGAAAATCAGCACTATTCTTACCAGCCACACTTTATACCGGTAGTTCGGTATGCCGAACAGTATCTCAATGGTCCTTGAGTCCTGGTCGTTCTGTATTCCGAAAACAGAAGGATAGAATACCAGCAGTATTCCGGAGAAGAGGTATACCCCATAGAGATCCCGGATATTTGAGACATCATTCGTAAACACGTAGATGACTGACAACCCCAGGTAGAAGGCAACCGAACCTGCAAGGAACCAGATGAACTTATTCGCGAAAATGATCTTCAGGTTATAGACCACTGTCCTGTAAATAAGGTCGTAAGCGCTGAATAACTTATTGCTTTTCATCCGTTTTGCTATTATTTGTAACAGGTTGCCTGTTATGGTCCTTTTTTCTCAGCAGCCACAGATAGGCATCCTCGAGGTTGGGCACTGCGTTTATTGCTCCCGGCCATGGAGGTGATTCCGATACCACCCTTACCCTTATATTGTCGCCTTCCGACATGTGATGAACAACGAGGTGGCTCTCAACGAGCCTGCTGAATTCTTCTGCCGGGATATTGAACTGCCAGACATGTCCTTCCGCCTCTTTTGTCATTTCGATCGGTTTGCCAAGGTATCTGAGTATCCCTTTATTCAGGACTGCCACCTGCTTGCACGAGCTCGATATATCTTCGATGATGTGGGTCGAGAAGATCACTACTCGTTCGCGGCTCAGTTCGACAAGCAGGTTGCGGAACCTTATGCGTTCACGCGGATCGAGCCCTGCGGTTGGTTCATCAACCACAAGTATCCGGGGCAGATGGAGGAGTATCTGTGCAATACCCATCCTTTGTTTCATCCCTCCCGAATAGGAGCCGATCTTCTGATGCCGGTATTCTGACATGTGAACGGCGCTGAGGACGTAACTGACCCTTTCCTCCCTTATGGCCGGGTTGATGATATTCTTCAGAATAGCCAGGTAATGAAGATATTCATGGGCCGTCATGTTCTCATAACTGCCGAATTCCTGGGGCAGGTAACCGATCAGCCCCTGCAGTTCCTCCCTCTTTAACTGCGTATCGAGACCGTTGATCCAGACTTTTCCGTAGCTCTGCTCAAGTATTCCGCAGATTATCCTCATGAGCGTTGTTTTTCCGGCGCCGTTCGGGCCGAGCAGTCCGAACATGCCACTGCCGATTTCAAGAGAGACACAGCTGAGGGCTTTGAAAGGCTTTCTCTTTTTCCCGATAAGGGGTACGGCAGATACAATCTGGTAAATGGTCTTCCTTAAGTTTCTGAATCTTCCTTCCAGCCTGTAGATATCGATATTTTCAGTACTCAGCCTTACCCCGGTTCTATAGATGAATAACCCTGTAAACCAGATTACTCCGAGAATAATTACTATGGCAATGTTATCCCATTTAAGCTGGAACCACATAAGATTAAGTAATGGGACAATCCAGAAGATCATGAAACCGGCAGCAGAAGCAGTTCTCCTTAGTAATTTTCTCTTTCCGTCGGAGGTCAGGGATGCAATCAGTTTGCTCAGGGATATCCAAATACCTGAAACGGAGAACCATGTTATAATGCTGAAGATAAATATCCAGAATCCTTTCTGGAGGTAGAAGTATGTGAAATAAATGATAAATCCGAGAAGGGGTAACTGCCATGCAAGATGGCTCATATCTTTCCATGACCCGGCCTGCCTGTCGAGCCCCAGCCTCTTTCTTATTTTTGCTCCGGCTTTCCATTCACGCAACCAGCGGTTATCCCTTTCATAAATCTTTACGAGGCTCTGGATATGTATGGTGACCGGCTCGCCGGGAGCAATTACGGTCTCCTTTGCTTTTCTGAGGCTGTTCATAACGAACCATGTGCCTGCAGGTACGATTATGAGGGAAAGTATTGTGGTGATCAGTTTCCAGATAAACTTGTCAATATTGCTATAGATCAGGAATATAAGAAATGAGAAAACGAGCAGTTGAATAAGTTTGTTCTTCCAGTCCAGGGAGTACAGCCACCTGAGTGCGGTCTCCAGTCCGGAGTAGAATGTGGGTATGAATATAAGGGTAAGCAGGGTGCTCAGGGAGAGACCTCCGATTACCGTAATTGCAAAGGTGGCCCCTATGGCAGAGACATACTCTGCCTTGCCCATGGCAAGGGGTATCAGTGCTATTGTTGTTGTTGCGGCCGTTATGAGGATGGGCCTTAGCCGTGCGACACCGGCGCTCATCAGGGCCCGGTGCATGCGGTTGCCTCTCTTTCGAAGTATATTTGTGTAGTCGATCAGGATTATTCCATTGTTTACCACAATACCGAGAAGGATCAGGAATCCTGTAAGTGTATTGGCATTCAGGAGGGAGTTGCCGGTAAGGATCAGGGCTATAAGTGAACCAAGGGCAGCGAGGGGGATGCTGAACAGAATAACAAACGGAACTGCAAGTGATTCAAAAACAGCTGCAAGGATCATATAAATAAGGACGAAGGAAATTGCGATAAGGATGTAGAATTCCCTCAGCTGGTTCTCTTCCTGAATCACTTCGACTGCCATGCCGGGAAGGATATTGAGATTGGCCACCAGGGCCCCGATCTCCTGCCTTGCCCCCTCTAGCAGATCCTTTGAGCCTCTAATCTCTTCGGTAAATGTATACGTTACCGTGATCTTTTTTTCCTGGTTTTCGCGGTGTATATTCCCCATACCGGAAGAGAATACGATATCTGCAAGCTCCTGCATCTCCATTACCAGCCCCTCCGTTCCGGCGACTTCAAGCCGCTTAAGGTCGTCGATGGTTTTGTCGGGATTTGTTTTCGGGGCACCGGGATCGTCGGCATACTTGATGATTATATCATAGCTTTCCGTTCCCTGCCGGAACAGGGCGCCGGATGAATACTCCCTTCCGAAAGTGGAGAGAGCTGCCGCGAGATTGCCGAGCGTGAAGTTATTCCTGCCGATATAGTCCATATCGAAGAGAAGCTGTACTTCGGGCCGGTTGTCCTGAACGTTTACGGTGACGCTGCTGATGGTTGACAGCTCGTCGATATAGGATTTAATATCGTCTGCAAGGTTTTTCATCAGGGTGAAGTTCTCTCCCTTTATGACGACACTCTCTCTTTGCGCCCCCACCCCGAGAAGATTCATGAAGTCCATGCCGGGGTTGTAATTCTGGCTCCCGCCGCTTGTAAACCCGCCACCGGATGACAGCTCATCCATGCTTATCTCTGCTGAAGAAATGTTCTTAGATTTTTCTGAGATCTCATTCTTGATCTCGGGAAGGGACCGTTTGCTTGCTTTACTCCAGTTCTTTGAGAGGTTTACCGTTACAATGGCTCTTTCTTCCTCAATCCGGCTGATAATGTCCTCTTTCTCAGGTATGTCTGCAAGTCTTGATTCAATCTCGGCAACTACCGCGTCGGTTTTCTCGAGCGTTGATCCTCCCGGCATTGTGACCGATAACCTGAAACTGGGGGCATCAACCTCGCGGGTGGAGTTTATGCTTAAGGTAAGGCTTATGAGAAGCGCGGTGAAGAATACTGCAAGTGTGCCGATTATTGTAGTTGCCGGGTTCCTCATGCAGGCTTTCAGCAGGAGGTGGTATGCCTGAATAAGGCGGTTGTGAATCGATAGTTTTCTGTAAACCGCGGAGTTGCTGTAGGCGGGTTTTGACAACAGGTAACCTGTGGCCATCGGAATGAAGAGCAGGGCAACGGAAAGCGAAACGAACAGGGTTGAGATGATAGAGACACCGATATTCTTCCCGATAATCCTCACCATGAAATTTGATGAGAAGATAAAGGGCAGGAAGACAATTACTGTTGTGAGTGTTGCAGCTATGATCGCTTTCCATACCTCACTGCTTCCGAGAGTCACAGCAGTGACATAGTCCCTGCCGAGTCCCGCATGACGGTAGGTATTCTCCAGAACGACTATCGAATTGTCAACCAGCATCCCTATTGCAAGGGCCATGCCGACAAGGGTAAGGCTGTTGATTGAGACGCCGTATGCATAGAAGAAATTAAAAGCCACGAATACTGATACCGGAATGGAAACGGCAATGATGGTTACAAGGCGGATATTCCTGAGAAAGAACCAGAGTATCAGTACAGCAAGAACACCGCCGAGAACAGCAAGATTGATTATCTGGTTGATGTTCTTTTCCATTATCTCGGCACTGTTGGTCTGAACGACGATCTCAACGCCCGCTGCCGCCAGTTTCCTGTTCATGGCTTCTACCTGGGCAATGGCGCTGTGAGAGAGATCTATAAGGTTTGCCTGGTTGTCGTTGACCAGTGTCATGGTAACGGCATCAAGTCCGTTCACCCTGCTGTATGAGCTCTCCTGTCTGACCCCGAAAAATATTTCCGCTACATCGCTCAAACGAACCGGCCCCTCTTTACTGACAATAATACTGCCGATTTCTCTGACATCGGTATACTCGGATGAGACATTCACGAACAGCTCATTCACTCCGTCGACCACCTTGCCTGCGAATGTCTTGTTCCTGCCGTTATTGTTCAGGAGGTTCCTGACCTGGGCCATGGATATGCCATGGGCACGGCAGGCTTTTTCGTTGAGCCGGACCTCAATGGAGTTCTCCTGGCCGCCGTAAACCTGGACACCTGCAATGCCGTCGATATTCTCAAACTGCGGTTTGATCTCCCTGTCGGCAATATTGCGTATCCTGTCGATCCCGCCTTCCCCTCTCACCTGCAGTTCCATAAACTGGTTGATCATCTGTTCGAGATCGATCTTTATCACATTGATCAGGAACTCTTCGGGGATGGTGTGGCGGACAATATTGATCTTTTCCTGAAGCTTGAGATTGGCGTATTTCAGGTCGGCTTTCTGGCTGTAGTATATCATTATCGTCCCGTAACGGGAAGAGATATTTGATTCTATCTTTTCAATTCCCTCAAGCATCCCGATAGCCCCCTCGATAGGGATAACAGCCTGTGTTTCAATGTATGACGGATCCATTTCGAGAGCGGTGCCAACCTGCACTATCAGTGTGGGGAGTTGGGCATTGGGGAAGAGTTCGACAGAGAGGTTTTTGTAAGAAACATAGCCGAGCATTGTAAGCCCCAGAAAGAGCATGCTTATAAGGATCTTTCTATTTAGTATGAAATTCATTCTTGTCCTGTAAGGAAATTATCAGATCTGTTCCAGCCTCTTTTTCCTGCCCGTAAGAAAAACACCAAGAGAATCGAATACCCAGTAGACACATGGTATTACCATGAGTGTCAGCAGGGTGGAGGAGACGAGTCCGCCTATCACGGCCATTGCCATGGGTGATCTCAGTGAAGCACTCTCCCCGAAACCTATTGTAAGCGGAAGCAGAGCGAGTATTGTGGTAAGGCTTGTCATAAGGATCGGCCTGAACCTCTGAGATCCTGCAACGAGAATGGCCTCTTTTTTCCCAAGCCCGCTCTCCCTCAGCTGGTTTATCCTGTCAATGAGGATAATGGCATTATTGACGGCAATGCCTCCCAACATTATGATCCCGATATACGCCATCATGTTAAGCGATCTCCCGAAAATCAGAAAAGTGAGTATAGTGCCCACACCGGCCAGGGGTATTGTCAGCATTATTATAAAGGGTTGAATAACTGACTCGAACTGTGCAGCCAGTACCATGAACACCAGAATCAGTGAGAGCATCAGTGCAAACGACAGATTTGACATGGATTCTTTCCTCTTCAGCTCCTCTCCCGTGAACTCAAGTTTATAATCTGCCGGGAGTGTGATCTCTTTCAGCGATGCTTCGGCACTCTTTATCACTTTGTCGAAGGGCATGTCGTCTCTTACCATTGCGTATATATAGGAGGTCCTTGACTGATTTCTCCTGGTGATCTCCCTCGGGCTTGTAACTATCCTGATATCTGCAAGTTCGCTCAGGGGTATCCTGGCGGTCCCTGCCGCTATCGGAAGATCCTTCAGTTGTGCCAGAGACAGGTCGCCCAGTTTGATCGTTATGTCCTTCAGCTCCCCGTCTTTCTCGAAACTGCCGGCCGGAGAGCCCGACAGATAACTTCTGATCTGGTTTACGATGTTTTCAGAAGTTATACTGTAATAACTTGTCCTGAACCGGTCGATGAGGACTTCAACCTGCGGAGTGCCCTCATCCATGGATGTGGTTAAATTATAGAGTGACGGATTTTCCGACAAAATAGCTTTTGATTCATTAAGGATCCTTTCGATCTCAGAATACTCTTTCCCTGAGACTTCAAGTGCAAACGGAGCTTCAGTAGTTCCGAGGGAAGATTGAAGTGATGTTTCCTGTCTCGAAAAGCTGAAATTCATTTCAGGGATGTTCTTCATGTAACTTTCCGTAAGAGTTATTGCATCATTGGTATACCCGGCATAGCTGTCGTCGAGAAAAACTTTCAGCGATGCGGTATTCTCCCCTTTAACTGTCGTTGACTGGCTTATTGATGACGTCCTGTCTTCGCCGGCCTGCATATATATCATTTTTATCCTGTCAGGCATCAGTCCGGTGATTGTATTTTCAATCTGAGCGGCTGTACTGTGTGTCCTGTCGAGACTGGTTCCGACCGGCAATTCAATGTTGAGCGTAAATTCGGCAGATTCTGCTGCGGGCATGAACTCGCTTCCCAGCCTTGGGATGAGGAGGCCCGTTCCTGCCAGTAACAGAATTGAAAGAAGGATAACTATCCCCCGCCTCTCAATTATTTTTTCAAGAATTCTTTTGTACCATCCGAAATGAACGGGAGCTGAAATAGTGCCTGCTGTCTGTTTCACACCCGGGAACAGTTTTGAAACCAGCATCGGTATTATAAGCAATGCCACTAAGAGTGAGGAGAGGAGTGCGAAGGCAACGGTCCATGCCTGGTCCTTGAACATCTCACCTGACGCGCCGTGCAGGTAGACTATCGGCAGAAAGACTACAACAGTGGTTATGGTGGATGCGGTTATGGCACTGCCAACCTGCCCTGTGCCCCTAACGACGGCCTCCTTGAATGAGGTTCCCTCTTCATGGTTCCTGATGATATTCTCAAGCACAACGATGGCATTATCTACAAGCATACCTGCTCCCAGGGCAAGCCCCCCAAGTGTCATTATGTTGATAGTAAGATTGTTAAAATACATCAGGTTGAAGGTCGCGATTATTGAAACCGGAATGGCTATGCTTATGACAAGTGTTGTTCCGATGCGCCTCAGAAAGATATAGAGCACGAAGACTGCAAGAAGTATTCCGATAACAAGCGTATTCCTTACCTCTGAGATGGCATTGCTAATGTAGCTTCCCTGGTCCTGAACCTTGATGAACTCATAGCCGGGCAGTGCTTTCCCAAGAGTGTTTATTGCGTTATCGAGGTTCCTGACTGCCTCGACGGTATTGAATTTAGGTTCTTTGTATATTGAGAGCCCGATACAGCGTTCACCGTTGATTGTTACAATGTTCTCGGGATCCTTATTTTCAAACTGTATTGTGGCAACATCCCTGAGGTAGACAGGTACTCTTGCAGATAGGGCTTCGCTTTGTCCGGCGGAAGCACCTGCTGACGGAGCAGCCTGACGGAAGCCTACGATAATGTTTTCGAGATCAGTAATGTTTTCCAGAACACTTACTCCCTTTACAACATATTTAAGGCCCATATCGACGATGGAGCCTCCCGATACATTTCTGTTATAGTTGTTTATCTGTGCGGCAATAACATCGGAAGTGAGGCCGTATGACTCGAGAATATATTTACTGGTCTGTATCACCACTTCGCTCTCCTCCTTGCCGGTGAGTCTTACATCAGCTATTCCTTCTATCCTGATGAGCTCATTTCTGATATAGTTGCCGGCAATTTTTCTGAGTTCATCGAGGTTGGTCAGTCTCTCGTTCTTCAATCCCAGTATCATCACCGGTGTGGCATTGGGATCGTACCTTGTTATTGAGAACTCATCGAAGTCGGAATTCTGGCTGAACGCATTAAGCTCTTTCTGAAGATCGAGGAAAGCCTCGTCCATATCCTTTTTCCAGTCGTATTCAACTGTGATAAGCGCTGAACCGGCTTTTGAGACAGAGGAGACCTGAATGACGTCGCTCTGGCGCATCGCGAGGGATTCGATCTGATCGACATAGTTTTTTTCAATCTCCTCGGGAGGTTTTTCACCTGCACTCAGCTCGATATATATCTTTGGATTATTGAGATCGGGGAACAGGTCGGTCCCGAGCTTACCGAAAGAGATGAAGCCAAGAAGCACAATACCCAGCATCAGCATAAGCACTGTAACAGGGTAGTCAACTGCAAATCGGGCGATCCGGTTCATGTGGGTTACTTAACGATTTTTATCCTGGACCTGTTGCTGAGGGTCTCGAAGCCGCTGGTTATTATGCGCTCATTCTTCTCAAGCCCGCGGATTACTTCAGTCTCGGTGAGATTCTCAAGACCTGTCTCTATTATTCTCTCGACGGCGATTCCCCTGTCGGCGACGAAAAGAGTCTTGCCTCTTTGCCGCGACAGGATGATGCTTTTGGGGATCACTATCACCGAATCCTTCCGGCTGGTCACTATATCGGCCTTTACAAACATTCCCGGACGCAGGAGCAGTCCGGAGTTGTCGATGGATATACTCCCTTTGAATGTCCTGGTATCGGCATTGATTGCGGGGCTTACCTGGGTAAGTCTTCCTGTTATTGTATCGAAGGGGAGGGTATAGTTTGTAAGCTTAACCTCAAGACCGGGTTTTACGTCTGATATATATTTCTCAGGAAGCTGCACATCCATATACATGGTCTGGTAGTCCATGATTTTTGCTATCACTGAACCAGTCTCCACCAGTATTCCCCGGGTGTAGTATGGCAGATCAACTATTATCCCGTCAATAGGAGCGACAATGCGTGTTTTTTCCATCTGTAGCCTCGCAGTCTCGACGTTGGTCTTCGCATTGGCATAATTTATACTGGCTGTCTTAAGCTCCTTAAGTGTAACACCACCTTTTTCATAAAGGGATTCCTGTTTTCTCAGTTCACTTTCGGTCAGCTCGAGGTTAAGCTCGTTGGTTTCGAGCTTGACGGAATTGACATATTCCCGGTCTTCGAGCCTCGCGATCAGGGCGCCTGCGCTGATCCTGTCACCCATCTGCCATAACCGTCCGCTACGCGGATTCTTTTCAAGGAAATAGTTCGCGGTTATCATCGATCTGAGTTCCGACTCACCTTTGGGGAAAGCCGTGCCTGTGGTATTGATGAATTCCTCTATCGGTTTCAGCTTTATATCTTCTACTGTAACAGGTATCTCAACATCGGCAGCAAGATTCTGGTCGCGGTTTCTGCAAGCTGTAAAGGCTATTATTGCCGATACAAACAGGATTATGATCTTCTTCATTTTATCTTGATTTTATGATTTCTTTTAATTAATGCTCATTACCGGGGAGATGGCTTCCTTTTTCTCAAAATCGTAAAGTGTCTGGATCTTAAGGTTAAGGAGTTCGAGCTTATACGAAATGAGCGAGTTGGTGAATGAAAGCTGTCGTTCTGAAAGCTGGTTCTGGTATATATTGAGGTCCATACCGGTCAGGTCACCGTTCCTGTATTTCTCGAGGTTGAGGTCATAGGTCAGTTGAGCGTTTATGACCGACTGCCGGGCAATCTCAATCTGGTTCTGCAGGTTAAGGAGGTTCCTGTATACTTTTCTTACAGAGAGGATTATGTTGCTTTGTTCTTCTTCGAAGGTGATATTTGCCGTCTCTATGGATGCTTCCGTTGCCCTTATGCGCGATTTTCTTTCTCCCCAGTCCCAGAGGGGAATTGTAAGGGATAAGGAGATACTTTCGTTATCAGTGGGGTTTGCATAAACGTTGCCGAATTTTTCATTGTCGCCGAACAATCCGACGGAGAGTCCGAGCGATCCCCTGAATTCGTTCAGGGCTTTGGTCTGGATCAGTTCGAATTCGGATGTCTCGATAGAAATCTCCCTTTGTCTTAGTTCCATCCTGTTTTTCAATCCCTGATCGATGGCAAATGAGATATCCACCTGAACCGTATCGACACTGATATCGGGCAGGACAATGAAATTATCATAGAGGCTCATTCCTATAAGGATCTTAAAGTCGTCTTTGGCATTTTCGAGAGAGACCTGTTGATTCTCAAAATCAGATTTAGTGGTGGCAAGGTTAAGTTCGGCCTGGAACATCTCCTCGCGCGCTGAAATGCCGGCATCAACCTTATTCCTGATAACCTCATAGCTCTGTTGCATGTTCAGGAATGCCTGGTTGGAGATCTCAAGACTCTGCTGCTGCTGGTAAACATAATAGAATGCCTGTGCAACCTGCCTTTCCAGAGCTAAAAGCTGAATGGCGTAGTTAAGCTGTGAATTCTCAAGTGCCAGCTGGAGCTGTTTCAGCTGCAGCCTGGTGCGGTTATAGGTGAACAGCGGCTGATCGAGGTTGAGAGAAAGATTGTTGCTGAACCCTTTTGTTGTCAGGTCAGTATATTCGCTGTAAGAATCCTTGTATCCGAATCTGTTGACCAGAGAGAGCCTGGCATCGGTGAGAACAATCGGTTGTGAAACTGTGAACAGGCCGTAGCTCTCGGTGGTTCTTGTGGAGTTCCATTTAGAGATCAGGTCGTTGAACGCTCTGTTCTGGTTGTAGCCGATTGGGTTGAGTGTAAGCGAGAAGCTCGATTTCAGGGCGGCATTCTGTGCATTCAGATTCTCCTGGCTTCTTATCAGGCTGAGCCTTGTCCTTTTCATCGAGGGGCTGTTCGATTCGGCGATGGTCAACGCCTGATCAAGAGTCAACCCATTCTGCGAATAAGAAACCGGCAGATTGAATATCAGAATAACAGCGACTGCCAGGAAATCCCTGATCCTTTTGTAAATTAACTTTTCCATTTTATTATTACTAAATTCCTGATAATCATCTTTTTTTGCTCCACGCTACCCGCTCTACGCTCCACGCTCCGTGCCCCCGCTGG
>JAHYJA010000251.1 GCA_019429325.1 Bacteroidales bacterium | reverse complement strand
CTCCCCGCTCTCCGCTCCCCGCTCCCCGCTCCCCGCTCCCTGCTCCCTGCTCCCCGCTCCCCGCTCTCCGCTCATATCTCCCACCCCTGCCGGTACTCCCTTGTCAGGAACGCGTTGGCTTCAGGTAGGTTGGTTATCTTCATGTTTGCGTAATCGTATTCAACTTTCTTCCTTGCCCTCAGTGCCACAGCGCCCAGTAAAATAGTTTCGGTTACCGGTCCGGCATAGAGGAAGCTTCCGGGAGGTTGTGTATTGTTCTTAAATGCCTCGATCCACAGCTCATTGCCGCTTCTGCCGGATTCTGCCGGCACCTCGGCACTCACACCCTTCATGCGGCTCTCCGGTATCAGTGCAGGATTTTCTCCCCTGAAGCCTGCCAGGATTTTTCCCTTGTCACCCACGAACATCATTCCCTCCGGTGTGAATGATTTCCCTTCAGCAGCCATCTCTTCCGGAACCGGAGGCCTTATACCACCATCGTACCAGAACAGCTCGAAAGGAGGAAGCTCTTTCTGGGCCTGGAATTTGAAACGGACCACGCAGGACAGCGGGAAAGCCACATCATTGGTTACGCCAACAGAAACGTTATCCCTTATCATACAGGTGGTTGTGGCGTAAGCTTCTGCACTTGTCGCAGGTGTGTCAATTCCCAGTGTAAGGAAGAGCGGGAAAAGACTGTAATGGCCCATATCGGCTATGCTGCCCCCGCCAAAGTCGTACCAGCCGCGAAAGACATTATGAGTGTAATTCGGATGATAGGGACGGTCTGGTACCGGCCCCAGCCAGAGCTCCCAGTTAAAATCTTTCGGGACAGGGGGTGTATCAGTCGGGTTTACCTGCCATTGTGGCCAGACCGGACGGTTCGACCAGTTATGTATCTCTTTCAGCGTCCCGATCATTCCCTCCTTAATCCATTTTTTAACCAGGTCATAGCCGCTTCTCTGGCTCCATGCAAGCAGATGAGTGCTCTGGCCTGTTTTCCTGTTAACATCAACCGTTACCCTGAATTCGTGGATACGGTTGGCAATCGGTTTATGGGTTACAACATGCTTTCCCTTTTTCATTGATGCAATTGCCACTGTTGCATGAAGATGGTCAGGAGTCATTATCTTGACAGCATTGATATCCTTTTCCTTTTCAAGCAACTCACGGAAGTCAGCGTATGATGCACACCCTTTATATGTGCCGGATGGCAATGATTTGCCGTAGTACTTCTGAACAAATTCCTGCCCTATATCCCTGCCACCCGGTATCCCCTTCAGTCCTTCGCCCCATGATTTGTCTCCGAGGGCAGTCCGGATATTATTTCGTATACCGTTAAGTGACCAGTCGATATAATCAGTTGTGAACTTGTTGGGGTCACAAACCGCGACGATCTGAATTTCGGGATTGGCGATAAGGCTTGTCATTTCTCTCAGGCCCTGGGTCCCGCACCCGATATAACCAAGAGTAACCTTGTCGGCCGGAGCCACAAAGCCTGGTCCTCCAAGCACATGCCTTGGAACTACTGTAAATGCAAGGGAAGCTGTTGCAGCTGACCCCAGGAATTTACGGCGATTGATTTTTTTCGGAGTTGTCATTTTGCAGGTTAGTTTTATGTTTAAATTGATGGAACGTCAAACAGATAAGAAAGAGAAGAAATAATAAACAGAGCGAAAAAGAACTTTACCAAATTTAAATAATTTGATATAAATATAAGGATATAATAAGGTACTTTATTAAGTAATGTTGCTGCCAGATATGTTAAAAAATGTGAAAAGAAAAAATGACGGAGATAATTAAACCGCGGGATTCAACGGAATAGATAACTTTGATTGGTTTTCATAATACCAACCAATATCAATCAAAATCAGCGAACATGAAAAAAGAAGCAGGATTACGGTTAATGACACTGGCAATTGCTATTGCCTTTCTTATGCTCGGGCAGAATAGTTTTGCACAGGGCTCCAAAACCAATTTTTCCGGGAAATGGGCTTTCAACGAATCAAAAAGCAACCTGGGGAGTGGTGGCGGAGGCTTCCAGAGAGGTGGTGGCGATATGTCGGTAACACAGGATGGCAATAATCTTATGGTTGAAAGAACGCGGACCAACCAGAATGGTGAGACGGTTACGACCACGGAAAAATTCACCCTCGACA
>JAHYJA010000073.1 GCA_019429325.1 Bacteroidales bacterium | reverse complement strand
CGAAGCGTTGGTGATGAAAAGGTAAATGAATGCCACAATCAGTGAGATCGGGATGGTGAGGATGATAATAAGCGTTGCCCTCCACCTGCCAAGGAAGAACAGCACCACCAGGATCACAAAAATCGCGGCGAACATAAGTGTCTCGGAGAGGTTGCTGATGGAATCGGTAATAAACGAGGCGCTTGAGAACAGTAATTCAACTTTGACGTCCGGAGGAAGGTCTTTTTTGAGTACTTCGAGTCTCTTTTCTATCTCCTTCGTCACTTTTACTGTATTGCCGCCCGACTGCTTCTGTACAAAAAGACCCATACCGCGTTCACCATTGATCTTGGTATCAAGCTTCGATTCACGGATCGTATCGCGCACTTCGGCTATGTCTTTCAGATAAATTGTATTGCCGTTAAAGCTGCTGATGACGATATCCTTTATTACATCACTCTCGGGGAACTCTCCCTGGATACGGAGGGGATAGTCTGTTTGTCCCATCTCGATATAACCTGCAGGCATATTCATGTTCTCAGCCCTCAGAACAGCACCAATCTGTTCGAGGGTAAGATTATAAGCTTCCATCCTGCGGGGATCCACGTCGATGTATATCCTGCGACCCGGTACTCCGGTCAGGGTGACCGCCCCTACACCCTCTATCCTGTTCAGGGGATTCACAATTTTTTCGTCGAGGATCTTTTCAAGACCGGCGTAACTTTCATTCGCCGTTATGGCGAAGAAAATGATAGGCATCATGCTTGAATTGAACTTGACGATAGTCGGGTCCTCAGACCCTTCTGGGAGATACCTCGTAACAAAATTCAGATTGCTCCGGATATCATTCGAGGCTTCATCCAGGTTCGACCCGTATTCAAAGCTCAGAAAGATCACCGACAATCCGTCGCTTGACCTTGATGTTATCTCTTTCAGATTGCTTACTGAATTGAGGGCATCTTCCAGGGTGCGGGTGACGTTATTCTCAATATCTGAAGCACTGGCTCCCGGATATGTTGTAATAACTGTCACAAAAGGGAGTTCAATCTCCGGATAGAGATCAACCGGAAGCTGAACAAGCGAATAAAGGCCCATAACAACAACCGCCACGAATATGAGGATTGTTGTTACAGGTTTTTTTACAGATGTGCTGTATATGCTCATTTTTGATCTATTTGAATTCTGTCAATCAGTTAACTGCCTCAATCCTGTCTTCATTAATGAGGCGCGCCTGCCCCTCAGTAATTATCAGATCACCCACTTTAAGATTATCCGACAGAATTTCAAGCTTGTCATCAAATCTTTTTCCGATAAGAACCTCTACCCGCTTTGCATTACCTCCGTCTGCCACAAAGACATACCTGATGTTGGTACCCTCCTGCAGAAGGACCGTGCTGGCAGGGACAACAAAGGTCTCGACTTCACCCAGGTCCATTGAAACCCTTACAAACATTCCCGGTTTCAGCAAACCATTCCGGTTGGGTACCTCAATTTCCGCTATAAAGGAACGTGTCTCGGGAGTGATCGTCGGAGCTACACGAAAAACAGACCCGGTAAATGTTTCACCCGGATAAACATCCGCACTGATCTGAGTCCTCATGCCGGTCCTGATAAGAGGATAATATTGCTCTGATATGCCAACCTTCAGTTTAAGAGGGTTTACCTGCATAACCGTTACAACAGCAGACCGGCCGGTGGCAGTGGTCGGAGTACCGGAATACATCTCTCCGTCCTCAAAGTATTTGCCGGTGACCACTCCATTGAAGGGAGCCCTGAGGAGAGTGTTCTGCTGCATGAAATCGACATTGGTCTTCAAAACATCATATTGCGTCTTCAACTGATCATAAGCCTGTTGTGTCGTACTGCCTGTCCGGAGAAGGGTGTCAACCCGGCTCAGGTCCTTTTCGAGGTTCGACATCTGCAACTGAAGCTGAAAGAGCTGTGTCCGGTCCATCAGGAAAAGATTGTCTCCCCTGCTTACCCGGTCGCCGGTCTCAACATATATCTTTTCAATCCTTCCGGGTGTGGATGGAACAACATTCACCTCCTCAAAGGGAAGTACTGTTGATGTATAGTCTATTGTTCTGGCTATCCTTGTTTCCGAAAGACCGATGACTCTTACCGGTATTACCGGCCTGTCCGAACCCTCAGCAGATCCGTCAGAAGTGGCTGATTCTTTTCCGGCCCTGGATGAACAGGACGCGATCATTACAGTGCCAAACACCAATGCCCAAATTGTTAATCTGTATTTCATAGTTTTAATTGTTATTGTTCCTGCTATTTAGATGTTATTTAATAACTTATCCAGCGACAGCTTTGTCTGGAGAAGGTTCAGCAAAGCCGTCAGGTAATTGTTTTCAGACTGAAGATAGTTTGAGTTGGCCTGTGTCAGCTCCAGACTGGAAGCCACCCCCTGCCTGTATTTATTCTCCATGCTTGCATAAATTCTTTTCGAGACCTCAACGTTATCTTTCTGGCTGATGTATTGAAGATTGGCGCTGATGAGATTATATCTCAGCTGTTTCTCCTGCATCCTCAGCTGATCTGTCACAAGTGCTTTGGTGTTCCTGGCCTTTTCAAGGTCAATCTGAGCCTTTCTTATCTGAGCGTATCGCTGACCGCTTGAGAAGATGGGCAGTGAAACCTGTAATCCGGTCATCGAGTTCGGAAACCATCTCAGACCTGAGATCTTATCACCCATCCCATTTGTACCATAGTTGTAGAACCCGGCCAGTGTCGGAAATGTGGAGGCCTTCTGTGACTTCAGGGCAAGGGACGAAAGCATTTCCTGACCTTCAACCAGCCTGTAATCGACGTTATCATTAATATCAAAATCCCTCGAAAGGAGGGCTTCCACGTTGATCTTTTCGGTCAGCGACTCAAGCGTTTCTGTCAGAATGATCCTGGTGTCGGGCGAAAGACCAAGCTGGAACCGCAATATGTTGTAATTAAGCTCTATCGTTCTTTCAAGCGAACTTCTGCTGTTCTCCACCATAGTAACGTTTGAGATCATCTGGTCAACATCGGTGGCTTCAGCCATACCGGCAGCGAACATAGCGCGGGTTGATCTTAGAGTCGCTGTGAGATTTTCGATATCTTCATCAAGTATTTTAAGGGTCCGTTCTGTGACCAGGGTCAGATAGTATGCCGAACTTACCGATTCCCTGATCTCAAGCTCCGTTCTTGCCAGGTTTTCCTCACTCAGCCTTTTCGCGAGCCGGGTAGTTTCTATACCCAGGAACAGAGGCGCATTAAAAAGGACCATGGATGCCTGGATATTTGCTCCTGAGTTGTACTTGGAGCCGAATGTAACAGGTATCTTCTCACCCGGCTGTCCGAAAAATTCTCCCGGCAGCAGGGTTGTCATCAGTTTAAGATTATCCGTAAATGAACCTGACGCATCAACTCTTGGCAATGCAGCGGAAATGGTCTCCCACACGGTGATACCGGATGCCTCAACATCCAGCCTGGCAGAAATGACCATTTTGTTATTGGATACAGCAAAATCCCTTGCTTCCGCAAGCGATAGCTTCAATTCACCAACCTGAGCCGGCACTGTACCAGCATAAAAGGCCAGTGAAACAACCAGCATGATTAAAAACCTTCTTCTCATATTATGTCTGTTTATTCTTTAACTTTCCTGTACTGTATCAGTTAATTTAATTCTTAGCGGTTCACATAAAAGCTTATCAGCTCAAGACCCTTCAGGGTCGAAATACCCCTCAGGTAATTGATGTAAATGTTCCTTATCATGTCTTCATTCATCATACTGTCAGGTGAGTTGATATCCATGTCGTTTCCAAGCCTTGTAACCTCAACAAGGCATTTATTTGTAATACTGATATCAATATCCTCCCTGAAAAGACCCTCCCTGATCCCCCTGAGCAGAATCTCTGAATTATCACTGTAATAAGGAAGTTCATCTGCTTCACCTGCTTTGCTGAGTACCTTGTTGTGGTATCTTTTCATATCGAGCAGAAATGCCGGGCTCATGTTCCTGAAGTGAGAGCTCATAAGATCAAGCATCTTAAATATTGCTTCAATAACATTCTCCGATTCTCCCAGGATCTTCTCCATGAGCTCCTTCTGTTTTATTATCATCGAGGCAATGACACCCCGGAGCAACTCATCCTTGTCCTTAAATACTTCGTAAATGGTCCGTTTAGAGATACTCATGCGGGTTGCCAGCATATCCATGGTAACGGTTTTTATGCCATAAGTCCGGAACAAATGCGCTGCTTCCTCAATTATTCTTTGCCGGTAATCCATTATCTCATTTTTCAGCTCGCAAAAATGTGAAAACTATTTTAGTTTACAAAGTTTTATTTGTTAAATTGCTGTTAAAATCAGTCAGGGGGCCGTTTTTTACCGGTGAACGGCGGAAGGGATTGTTGAGGAAAGAGATTGGTGATTTAGTAAAAAAATTCTTACATTGGTCCGGGAATCAATATGTAAAATAATATGGCAGAGAGAAAGAGAATTTATCAGGTCGATGCATTTACCGGCGAACCATTCAAGGGAAATCCTGCCGGGGTATGCATTCTGGAAGAGGAGGCATCAACCGACTGGATGCAAAAAATTGCGACTGAAATGAATGTTTCCGAAACGGCTTTTATTATTCCGGGTACACCGGTCAGCCAGATAAGGTTTTATTCTCCGGCAGCAGAGGTGCCGCTCTGTGGTCATGCAACCCTTGCAGCCGCTCATGTCATGTTTGAAAAAGGATATATTCCGAAGGAAGAGGAGATTGTCTTCTCGTCAAAAGCCGGTGAGTTGAGGGCAAGGTCGGTAAAGAGATGGATAACGATGGATTTTCCGGCATTTCCGATCCGGCAGATTCCTGTACCCGGGGGTGTAGAGAAGATTATCGGTGTGCATCCTGTTGAAATGTACAGCAGCAGCTATGGATGGAAGCTTGTGCTTATCAATGTTGAAAATGAGCTAAGGACAATGAAGCCTGACTTCAACGCGATGATGAAGAATGATCTCGGCCACCTGATCATTACCGCGCCCTCCTCCGAAACCAATTTTGATTTCAGTCTCCGCTGTTTCGTACCTTCGCTCGGCATCTATGAGGATCCCGTAACCGGCTCAGCCAATTGCATACTTGCTCCATTCTGGCATATGAAAACCAACCGGAATGATTTCATTGTTCAGCAGGTTTCCAAAAGGACCGGTGTTATGAAAATATCCCTGAAAGATAACAGGGTGGAGATCTCCGGACAGGCGAAGACAATATTCAGGGCTTCGTTGTTTGTATAATATATTGAAAGTAACCTTCCTGACCTTTCCGGCACTGCTCCGGAATCCATAATCTTTTATCCCATGAGCAATATCGGATCTTTATCAGACGGGTGGTATACCGTAAGCAATGCTGAGGAGCTTCTTTCTCCGGCACTGATAGTCTATCCCGACAGGATTGAACAGAATATCAGAACGATGATCTCAATTGCCGGAGATGTAAAGAGGCTAAGGCCCCATGTCAAAACCCATAAGATGGCTGAGATAATCAGGCTTCAGATGAGCCTGGGAATTTCCAGGTTTAAGTGTGCCACAGTGTCAGAAGTTGAAATGGTTGCTGGTTGCGGCGCTGATGATATTTTACTCGCCTGCCAGCCTGTCGGACCTGATATTGGCAGGTTTTTTAATCTCAGACAGGTGTTTCCGAAAATAAAGATATCGTGCCTGGCAGATACCCCGAAAATCATACATCAACTCTCATTGGAAGCTGTAAAGAGAAGTATCAGCGCTCATGTCTGGCTCGATATAAATTGTGGCATGAACCGGACCGGCGTAACTCCCGGTGATTATGCCGCAAATCTGTTCAGAATGATCAATAGCCTGCCAATGCTTGATGCGGAGGGTCTCCATGTTTATGACGGACATATTCATGAGTCCGGCCCTGTGCAGCGCGCTAAAATCTGCGAGGAGGCCTTTGCGCCTGTGTCACAGCTTGCGGGTGATCTCCGGAAAGAGGGTAACCGTTCCCTGAAGATCATTGCAGGCGGAACACCTACATTCCCTGTTCACGCCAGGCGTGAAGGAGTCGAACTCAGTCCCGGGACAACTCTTTTATGGGACCACGGATATGGAAGCAGGTTCAGCGATATGGATTTCCTGCATGCCGCTGTACTGATTACCCGTGTTATCAGCAAACCTGCTCAGGGCCTCCTCTGCCTTGACCTTGGCCATAAGGCAGTTGCCTCTGAGATGCCCCAGCCCAGAGTGATCTTCCCCGGTCTTGTGAACTATGAAATTACAGGACACAACGAGGAACACATGGTTGTAAGGACGACTGACAGCAGCCGGTTCACTGTTGGTGACATGTTGTACGGCATACCCCACCATATCTGTCCGACAGTTGACCGGTATGATTCTGCTTATGTGGCCAGGAATGGTAAGGTCGCTGAAGAGTGGAAAGTCGCAGCCAGACGAAGAAAAATCACGATATGATGGCGCAGGAGAGTAAGATAAGAGGGGGAGAGGGGGAGAAGGGGAGACAAGGATCCGCCGGCTGGCGGATTGAAAAGCCGCAACGCCTCTATGCCGTAATGCCTCTACCTGTAAAGATAAACGAATCCCCGGTACTCCTTGTTGTCGTAAACCACATCATCCCAGCCCTTCGCCTTTATGATATAAAAATATATCCCCGGCGCAGCCTTTATTGAAGAGTTGTTGACATTTCCGTCCCATCCCGTCCATTCCCTCAGCCTGTCTCCCTGCCCGTCGAAACTATAGACCTTAAGCCCGCTGCGGCTGTATATATCCACGTTGATATACCTTAACGACTGGGACGCTACCACGAAATTGTCGTTGAGCCCGTCGCCGTCGGGAGTAAAGACATTTGGGATCTGCAATGCAGAGGGATTTACCACTATCTTGCTGAATCTCATCGAGTCGATACAGTGCAATTCACTTTCGATGGTAAGCTTGACTGTGTATTCTCCCGGTGTGTAATAAATATGCTGTCCGGGATTATCAAGAAGTGAAACAGTATCGTCACCGAACTCCCATCTGTATTTAAATGCTCTTACTGACTTATCGGTAAAGGTTACCTCAAGCGGGGCATCGCCTCTTTCGGGGGATACTGAGAAATCTGCTTTGACATGCATGGATTCATAAAAAAAGGATGATTCACTTACGCAGGTAAGGCTGTCTGTAGCCTGCAGCTTATAGGTGACATCAACAAGGGGAGGGCTGAATGTAAGCGGATTAAGCTCGATCTCGGGAAACGGTATTGAAGACGGAGGATCCGAGGACCACCTGAACCTTACCCCGTTGGGCAGTCTGACCTGGTTTCCTCCGGAGGGATCACGGTAATAAAATGTATCAACCGCTACCTTGCCGCTCAATGCAACATAATCGCATGTCCGGTTCATCAATGCAGCCAGGGCGTAAGGCTTGTCAAGGAAAATCCAGCCTGTAAGGATTGCCGTATATCCACCCCCGCCTGCGATATTTACCCTGTATCCTCCTTCATCAAGGTTATTTGCCGAGGAACTCATTACACCTGTTTCGGTTTTGATAAGCTGGCTGAAGCTTCCGGTGGCATCACTCCATTTATACCATGTGAAATTGTAAGGAGCGGTGCCGCCGGGGCTGACAGCATTCAGTGTCCCCAGCCGCGTTCCTGTGGGATTGCAGTATATGAAAACCGGGTCCCTGACTCCGGGATCAGAAGGGTATGAGGTAAAGCGTACAGCATTGGACCCCGGGGCTGTAAGCTGGGCCACAGCAGTTAACGGCATAATCAGTACCGCTATGATCAATGAAAAACGCACAGGCAACAGGTTATTTGTTGAATAACGCACAACAGACCTGTAAATTGCGCCTTCGATTATTCCGTTGTTAACATTTTAAATTGTGGAGGCGTTGCATGCAACGCCTATACCACATTCAATTTAGTGTTAATAAATAATTGCCGATTGCCTGATGTTTGAATATGTAATTACTAAATTTGCCGGACCCGGAACGCTGTAATGATTACCTGATGATTCATAATTATCTTAACGATCTGAACGATGCTCAGAAGCAGGCAGTTATCAATACTGACGGCCCTTCTCTGATCATTGCCGGTGCGGGTGCAGGCAAAACACGGGTGCTTACCTACAGGATAGCACATCTTCTCAGTAAAGGCATCCCGGCGCCGCGGATACTTGCTCTCACATTTACCAACAAGGCAGCCAGGGAAATGAAGGAAAGGATCACCAGCATAGCAGGCTTCGGGATTGCACGCTACCTCTGGATGGGTACTTTCCACTCAATTTTTGCCAGGATACTCAGGATCGAGGGAAACAGGCTGGGATATAAATCCAATTATACTATATACGATTCGACTGATTCGAAAAGTCTTATACGCACAATAATAAGGGAACTCAATCTTGATGATAAGATCTATAAGCCCGGCGTGATAGCCTGCAGGATCTCAAATGCAAAAAATAATCTGATATCTGCCGCCATGTATGCTGAGAACCTTTCCCTTACCGAGTATGACAGATCCGTGAGGATGCCACTGCTCCCGGAGATCTACAGGCATTATGCATCACGGTGCTTTAAGTCGAATGCAATGGATTTTGATGATCTTCTTCTGAATACCAACATCCTTCTGAAAGATTTTCCTGATGTTCTGGAAAAATACCAGGAAAAGTTCAGCTATATACTGGTTGACGAATATCAGGACACAAATTATTCCCAGTATCTTATCGTGAAACAGCTGGCAGCGGCTCACCAGAACATATGCGTAGTCGGGGATGACGCTCAGAGCATCTACTCGTTCAGGGGTGCCAGGATCGAAAATATTCTCGAATTCAGGAACGATTACCCCGGCTACCGGCTCTTTAAGCTTGAACGTAATTACCGGTCAACTCAAACAATTGTCAATGCCGCGAATACCATAATTGAACGGAATGAGGGACAGATCCGCAAAACTGTCTATTCGGAGAACGAACCTGGTGAAAAGATAAGAATCATGGAGGCAATAACAGACTCTGAAGAAGGGTTCAACATTGCTTCTGACATCTTCGAAAAGCGGCTTTCCCTTCAGCTTAACTGGTCGGATTTTGCCATTCTGTACAGGACCAATGCCCAGTCGAGGATCTTTGAAGAGACGCTAAGAAGGAAGAACATACCATATAAGATCTACGGAGGACTCTCATTTTATGAAAGAAAAGAGATAAAAGACATACTCGCTTATTTCAGAATGGTCATCAATCCTTCAGACGAGGAAGCCCTGAAAAGAACGATCAACTACCCCAGGAGAGGGATCGGCGATACCACTGTCAGTAAGATATTTGAACTTGCATCCTTATCAGGCGTTTCTCCATGGATGATCCTTCAGGAAGCTGAAAAATATCCCGGTCATTTCAATGCCGGAACCATAAAGAAATTATTGCTTTACAGGGAGCTGATCGCCACATTGTCGGAGGGATGGGACAAGATTGATGCCTTCAGGAAGGCCCGCGAGATCGCGTTCGGATCGGGGATCATTAAAGAACTGAGGGATGGTAAGTCACCTGAGGAGATAAGCCGTTACGAAAACCTCGAGGAATTGCTCAATGCAATAAAGATCTTTACAGAGTCGGCTGAAACAAACGGGGAGCCTGCCACCCTCGATGCATATATGGCCAATGTTGCGCTTCTGACAGATCAGGACACTGAAAAGGCTGAAGACAGGGAAAAAGTAACCCTGATGACCATGCACTCTGCCAAAGGTCTCGAATTCGGGCATGTTTACGTTGCCGGCATGGAGGATACCCTTTTCCCCTCACCTTTATCCTCAGGAAATCCCCGCGAGATCGAGGAGGAACGTCGGCTTTTCTATGTCGCGGTTACCCGTGCAAAAAAAATGGCCACCCTGAGCTACGCCCTAAACAGGTATAAGTGGGGAAACCTCGAAAGATGCAATCCCAGCAGGTTCCTCCGCGAGATCGATCAGAAGTTCCTCGATTACGCCCACACCAAAGCGAGTAAGTTTAAATCAGGAGCATTTACGGGGAATAAATCGTCATCATTCCGCGAGGAAGCCTCCCCGCCCTACCCTGCCGGAAACAGGCTTAAAAGAATTGTCAGATCCGCGACTGTACCAGTCAGTGCCTTCGATGGCAGTCTGAACGAGGAATATAAAGAGGGAGACATGGTGGAACATGAACGGTTTGGCAGGGGTGAAATAATCACTCTTGAGGGTGAAACGCCCAATATGACCGCCACTGTTGATTTCCGGAACGGAGGGAAAAAGAAGCTTCTGCTGAGGTTTGCAAAACTAAGAAAGGTATGATTCCCCCCCTGTCTGTCTTCAAATAAGAGGTTGTCTCAGCAGTAAAAATCCATTAACCGCAGTGATCGCAAAGGCCCACCTACACATTCGTTACGGTGGGTAAAGAAAACGCTGAGAACGCAAAGAATTGATAATATGGCTTTTATCTTTGCGCTCTTTGCGTCAACTTCGCGCCCTTTGCGGTTAGGAAAGATTTTCCAGACACCCTCAAGGTTCTATGCTGGAAGCTCTTCTGCGGGTTTCTCCCTCTGGAGCAGTACTGACTGGTAGAGAGTTGCAAATGAGCTTTTTACCCACATTGTTGCAGGAAATATGCCGACAAAAAGGAGCATAAGTTCGAAATTTCGCCCCGCGAAACCGATATAATCAGGGAGATCTGCAATGGACTCAGCAACAAAGAGATAGCCGATAAGCTTTTCATAAGTCTCCAGACGGTAAAAGATCATACCCACAGAATTTATATCAAAACAAACGTAAAAAGCAGGGTACAACTGATAAACCTGGTACAGGATCTGAAAGATTAACGGATCCTGTCAGGGAAACAGCAGATAAACAATAACCGGTCCTCCTTTAAAGGTGAGGGAGATCGTCTCCCCGACGGCTTCGTTGAGCGTGGCGACCCACCAGCTTGTGAGTTTCAGGTCCTTCAAAGGGTATCTCAAGCCTTCGGAAGTGATCGCTGTGCCGGGATCAACCGAAAACACCGACACCTGTTGTCCGGGCAGGGTGGATACTGAGCTGCTTTTAACTAATGGTATGAAGGTCCCGGTATCGGTTACCATAATCACCGAAGTCTCTTTTACATATTCGGCAAGTAATGAAATGTTTCCGATGGTATGGTCCTCTCTTTTGCCGGTAGCGCCCAGGATAACTAGATCCCTATACCCCATTCTGACGCACCAGTCCACAGCTTTGGTCAGGTCGTTGGTTTCCTGTTCTTTGCTCCGGTAGATCCGATCGGCAAATCTCTCCGCGATCCCGGCCGGGAGAGTATCAAGATCACCCACTATTGCATCTGGCACCATTCCTGCCTTTAACAGTTGCTCAGCGCTCCCGTCACAACATATGATCCTTTCCGCACCCTTCAGATATCCGAGTGGAATTTCATGTTCCGGGAAGGAACCGTCGGCCAGGATGATGGTTTTGGATGACATTTCAATAAAGATACAATATAATCGCGTATTTTGTTTTTTTTTACATTTGAACCGAAAAAAACAATCTTATGCGTAATACTCTTTATCTTTTCATCCTGTCGGTGTTACTGGCCGCATGCAACGGGGAACCGGGAGATAAAATAAGGGAGCAGGTTATTGCCGCAGTTGAGAGTCATGTGAAGGATGATCTTGAAATTGTGCAGAGAAGTGTCGATGATGATGGTGTAGTAACCCTTTACAATTACGGAATTGTTTATAAGATAGATCCCTCAACAATCGTAACAGGTGATCTTGACGGAGACTCTCATGACGATGCAATAATAACTCTTCTCGTTTCAAGAATGCCGGTAATTGACATACCGGAGCACTTTATATTAATAAAGAAGGAGGAAGGGTTTGACGTATCGAAGGTTCTCGATACAGATATGAAGGTCCTGCGAATCGAGAACGGTATTATATATGCTGAGGTCTCTGTCATTTCGCGCGACTCTCCCATGTATGGCTGCGAATCGTGCAAGGAGGTTGCAGAGTTCCGTTATACTGATGGAGGGCTTGTCAGGGCCGGCGGGGCCGTTTCCAGATAAAATTGGAATGTATCATAAAAGAAAAAGGATGCTCTTTCTGGCATCCTTTTTTCTTTTTAATCCGGTACCTACTGCCCGTAATCGGGGTTCTGTACCAGTACGCCCGGCTGAAGGTCAAGCTGACCCTGCGGAACAGGCTGGAATTTATCCTTTGCGTTAAAAACAGCTCCGTCCATAAAGGGCCTGATCCTCAGGTCACCGGCAGCAAAGGCATTAAGGGTGGCTACCATGTCAACCCTCATGCCTGCAGGAAGATTGTCCCAGCGCCTCAGGTCGAAAAAGCGCCTGCCTTCCGTAGCAAATTCCAACCTCTGCTCCCACTGAACAGCTCTCATAGCTTCTTCTTTCGTGGTAAATGCAGGATAGAGGCCGATATCATAGTTTGCAGCCGGCTGGTCCCAGTCGACATCACCCTCCTCGCCCCAGGGATAAACTGATGCCGGGAGGGTATAAATATTAACCTTCCCCATTACCATATCGTTGCCGGCCCTTTCCCGTATCTGGTTTACGAGGTTGTGTGCCGTTACCAGGTCATTCTCGAAAGCGGCAACCTCGGCTCTCCACAGTAAGATATGGGCATACCTTATATAGCGGTGGTTGTTGGCATTGATGCCGGTCTGCCATCCTGTAGTGGTGGAAAGCGAATAACGCTGTGCCTTGTTGAAGAAGGTTTTTGGTGTAGGCAGATAGGGGCCTCCCTCAGACTGCTTTCTGATCCAGTCGCTGCCGCGGTTGATACCCCAGTCCTTATAGGGGATCCCCCTGCGGCTGACTGTGAAGTCGAGGCGAGGGTCAACCGGGTCGGTGGCAGGAATAAATTCATTACCGGATGGTATTCCCTGGTCATTCTTAAGGTCGGTGGCATTAAAGGTATCAAACAGGGGTAAGCCGCTGGCATCCACCTTAAAGGCATTCACCAGGTTCTGTGAAGGCTGGTGGAAACCGCAACACATTCCGATATCGCCGCCATGGGGCCAGTTGAGGCCAATTCCCATTTCAGCATTCAGCGATTCGTTGCGATCATTAACGTTTGCCTGTATTTCAAAGACCGACTCATTATTATTGTTTGTTTCAATATTGAAGTTATCAATGAATTTTGGCATTAGGGTAAACTGTCCGCTGGCAATGATATCATTAAGAAGCGGTTTTGCCTCAGCATATTTCAGCACCTGAAGGTAAGCCCTCGCGGCAACCGCCTTGGCAGCCCACTTAGTCGGCCGGCCGGGCTGAGCCTGTGTGGCAGGAAGCTTGTCCGCGGCATACTGAAGATCTGCAATTATAAAGTTCAATACCGCATCGGCCGCATTCTGATTTGAAACCTGCGCAGGATCCGTTACATTCTCATCAAGGATCGGGATATAATCACCGAAGACCAGCCATGTTTCAAAGTAGAAAAGGCCTCTGAGGAATCTTATCTCAGCCCTGTATCTGTCTGCAACCGCAGAAGTAATCGTCCCGGCATCTTCAGTAGCCTGTATAACCCTGAGGGTCTTATTGGCACGGTCAACTCCCATTCCGAGATTGAGCCTCCATTTTTCAGCAGGATAGTTGTTTGTCGTGACCACCTCCCACCTCTCAATCTCATTAACGGGAACCTGGTCCGTTATCTCCGATCCCTTATAGGCATCGTCCGATGCTACTGAGCCGTAGGTCCAGTTCTGTATGGATGCACCCCAGGAGACCGTCCAGAGGGCACTGCCCTTTACCATTCCATAAGTCCCGGTCAGCAGTGCATCAATACCTTTCTCGGAATAGAATACATTTTCTGATGTCGAAGCCTGTGGCGTCTTGGTCAGAAACTCTTCCGAGCAGGAATAAAACGCGACCACCAGAAGAAAAGTGGCCATTATTATTGCTAGTTTTTTCATATTGCTCATATGTTTAAATTATAATTATTATTTGCTATAAACCAAGACTTATCCCAAACGTAAGCTGTTTCGAAGTCGGCCATGAACCATTATCCAGACCCAAGCCGGTACCTGTCCTGTATAGTTCAGGATCGAGACCGCTGTACCTGGTAAGGGTAAAGAGGTTGCTAACCTGAGCGTAAACACTTGCGCTTCTTACCTGAAGTTTGCTGAGAAGTTCCTTTGGCAGGTTGTAACTGATTCTCAGATTCTTAAGCCTCAGGAAAGAGCCGTCCTCAACGAAGGCAGATGAGGCTGTCTGTGAATTGGAGTTCTGGTCAAGCATCGGAAGCTTGGCATCAGCATTATTGATATGACCACTGCCCCATGATTTGTAAAGGGCATCCTTGCTCAATCCTCCGTTAAACTGTCCATAGTCAATCCACCTGGTCACATAATTGATAATATCGTTCCCGTAACTGCCATAGAAGAACATGTAGAGATCAAAATTACCAAAGCCAAGGTCAATATTCAGGCCACCGGTGAGATCCGGGTGAGGATTGCCGATGTATGTTCTGTCGGCAGGACTTATTACATCATCCACTGCATCCGGTATACCGTCATTGTTCGTGTCAACAGTAAGCTGGTTCTTGAATTTGAAGTGGCCCGGAGCATTGTAAGAAGTACCCTGGAACTCGGGGTGGGCGGCAGCTTCCTCCGCGGTCTGGAAAATACCCTCAACCTCATATCCGAAGAATTCAGGGAAAGCAGTCCCTACCTGCGCACGGGTATATTCAACCTGACGTTCACTCGATCCGGCAATATATGTTACTCCCGGTGCAAGTTTCAGGATCTCGTTGGTATAATGTGAAAGGGTAGCTTTCAGACTATACCTGAACTTCCCGTCCAGTGCCGTGTTCCTGTAGCCAAGCTCCAGGTCGAATCCGGTGTTTTTCATCTCGGCAACGTTAACAAAGGGTGGTGTTGCCAGACCCGAAACGTTCGGGATCGGCTGCCGGAAAAGCATATCGGATGTGTTCCTCTGCCACAGGTCGAATGCGATGGTCATATTATTGTTGATCAGCATAGCATCAACACCGGCGTTCATTGTGGTTGTTGTCTCCCATGTTACATCGGGGTTACCGAGCGCAGCCGGCTGGAAACCGACGAATGCAGAGGTGTTTGAACCGTCAAGAGCATAGGCGGCTGTGTAGTTATTGGATGCAAATGTAGTGTATGAGTTATAATTTCCGATACGGTCATTACCCGACATACCCCATCCGGCTCTCAGCTTTAGGAAGTTTATGAATCCCTTTGCACCCGACATGAAATTTTCTTCAGAGAGTGTCCATCCTACTGAGAAGGCCGGGAATACACCATAACGGGTATTGGTACCGAACCTTGATGAGCCGTCGCGGCGCACCGTGGCTTCAACAAGATACCTTCCCATGAAGTCATAGTTCACACGGCCGAACATTGAGAAGAGCGACCATGACGATCCGCTTCCGTAGTTGTCCTTGTTGATCTCGCCCGAGTTAAGCCACATGTAGCTGGGATCCTCTGAAAAATACTGGCTTCTGCTTGCACCATACTGCTCATAATTGTTCTCAATTGCTTCTGTTCCCAGCACTACATTCAGTTTATGGGCAGTGCCAAATGAAGCGATATAGTTCAGGGTGTTGGTCCAGTTCCATTGAAGGCTGAAGTTTGAGCTGACATTATGCCCGTTCACCTTATTGGGCTCTGAATGTTCAAAAGTTGGAATAGTGTATCCCTTATAGTTCCACTGTCCGAAGTTATAACCCAACAGGCTTTTTACGGTAAGTCCTTTCATGAGAGTGATCTCGCCGTAGAAATTTCCAAGCGCTCTTGCCCACTGGCCATTGTTGTTCCTGGCCCGGTAAAGCTGAGCAACAGGGTTGCCGCAGTTACCCATTTCCGGAGCTCTCGATCCGGCAAAATTGCCCTGGATGTCGTAAACGGGGATGATTGCCTGTGCGCGGTATGCCTGTGAGATTGGTGTACCTTCACCGCTCTGACCCAGGTTCCCGTGTTCATTGATATAAATTACCTGGAGTGATTGGCCTGCCTTGAGCCAGTCGTTGAACTGGGCATCAGAATTGAGCCTGAAAGTGTATCTTTTGAAATTGGTATGGATAAGCAAACCATTCTCATCCAGATAATTGCCTGAAAAAGCGTAGCTTGCCCTGTTCCCGCCACCTCTTACAGACATGTCATATTCCTGAACAACACCTCTCTGGTAGATTTCGTCATACCAGTTGGTTCCCTCCTTGTTGGCTTTGAATATAACATAATCCGGAAAAGTGTACAAAGCAGGATTAACTGCCGGGTCGCCTTCCATCTTACCGGCCGGAAGAATATAATCAGGTATAACAGGGGTTGTTCCCGATCCGTACTGTGCATGGTTGGGCGCTACTCCCCTGTTTTTGTAAGAGAGCCATACTGCTTCTGCATACTCCTGGGTATTCAGCAGGTCATACTGGTTTGCATCCAAGTGAATACCTGTCCTGGCGCTGAACTCGATCAGGGGTTGTTGTCCCAACCGGCCTCGTTTGGTAGTAACCAGGACGACACCGTTTGCTCCCCTTGCGCCGTAAAT
>JAHYJA010000072.1 GCA_019429325.1 Bacteroidales bacterium | reverse complement strand
ATGGTGTTGCAGGATATTATTCCATGTTCAGCCTGATACCAAGAGGCCGGTACATTATCAGGGTCTGCAACTCTCCAGTCTGCAATATGATGGGATCAGCGGGCTTAATTGAAGCGCTTGGCAGTCTGCTTGGCATTGGTGTGGGAGAAACAACACCCGACGGTTTGTTTACTGTTGAGGAGGCCGAATGTCTGGGCATTTGCGATGTTGCACCGGCAATGATGGTAAACCTGAAGGTTTACGGAAACCTGACGCGTAAATCGCTGGAGTCTGTATTGGAAGAGTTGAGAATCATGCAAAACGAACAAAAATGATCAGGGAGAAACGCATTATACTCAGAAATTCAGGTGTAATTGACCCGGACAGTATAGCAGACTATATCAATGCAGGCGGGTACAAGGCCCTGTCAGTGGCTCTTTCCGGAACACCCGTGAAGGTGGTTGAGGAAGTGGTCGCCTCCGGCCTCAGGGGCAGAGGCGGTGCCGGCTTTCCCACCGGAACAAAAAAACAGGCAGCTGCCGCCAGGGATGCCGGAACGATAAGATATGTGGTCTGCAATGCAGACGAAGGAGAGCCCGGAACCTTCAAGGACAGGGCCATTATGGAAAGTAACCCTCACTTGCTGATCGAAGGGATGATTATTGCCGCTTATGGCATTGATGCTGAAAGAGGATACATTTACATCAGAGGCGAATATTACGATTCGAACAGGAGGCTGGAGCATGCCATAAGTCAGGCGTATGAAAGCGGATACCTCGGCAGGGAAATACTTGGAAGTGGATTTTCATTTGACCTTGAGATAAAACCTGGCGCCGGGTCATACCTGTGCGGTGAAGAGCTTACGATGCTGGAGTCCCTCGAGGGGAAAAGGGGTTATCCCAGGATTAAGCCGCCGTTTCCGGCTGAAAAGGGGTTATGGGGTAAACCGACACTGGTCAATAATGTGGAGACCCTGGCCAATCTGCCGGGCATCATCGAACACGGAAGCTCCTGGTTCAGGTCCTCAGGAACCAGGAGGACTCCGGGCACCAAAATATTCTCGGTATGCGGAGATGTACGAAAACCAGGCTGTTATGAAGTGGATGCGGGGGTAATCCTGAATGACCTGATTAATGACCTCGCAGGAGGGACGCGCAACGGAAAACCATGGAAGGCGGTTCTTCTGGGTGGGGCAGCCGGAACATTCGTTCCATACTCCTGTAATGATCTGTCAATGTGCTATGAGCGATTGAAAGAACGATGCGCCACTCTGGGTTCAGGAGCAGTAATTGTCGTTGGCAGTGGCAGAAAGCTTATACCATTGATGCAGAGCATCCTGAGATTTTTCAGGCACGAAAGCTGCGGCAAATGTGTACCATGCCGTATCGGGACTACATATATTCACGAACGATCGCTTGAGATGTCCGGAGCTGGTCACGATTCACGGATATCTATTCTTGATGAGATGGTGAACCATGCCCGGCAGATGGCGATAAGCTCATTGTGCCCGCTCGGCCAGTCACCAATCCTTCCTTTGGAAACACTTCAGAGGCATTTTAATGAGACAATAGCGACAGAATAATTAAAATGTTACAAGCTAAAGAGATGGTTATCTTCACAATTGACGGCAGAACGATTGAGGCGCCAGATGATTCTAATCTTCTGGAGATTGCCCGCAGGAACGGGATTGCCATTCCCGGATTGTGTTATCACCGCAAGCTGACACCCACCGGAGCATGCAGGCTCTGCCTGGTAAAAATAGAAGGTATGAGAGGTCTGATTACCTCGTGTACCGTTAAGGTGACAGAAGGGATGAAGGTTACAGCCTTTGACCGGGAGCTCGAGGATACGAGAAAGCTTCTACTGAACTACCTTTTATATGAGCATAACGATGCTTATGACGGCACCTATCCGGATGAACTGAGAGAGCTGATCTTCAGGTACGGACTTGAGAAACCGGATAACAGATATTTTAAGCCAGTCTGGGAAAAGCTTAAATTTGTTACGGATGACTCATCGCCTGTGCTGACCTATGACCCTTCAAAGTGCATTAAGTGCTTTCGGTGCATAAAAGCGTGCGATGAGGTGCAGGGGAAGAACGTACTCTCATTTACAGACCGAGGCATTGATTCCTTCATCATTGCCGGAACCGGAATATGGGGCGGGAGTGAGTGCGACGGATGCGGTGAGTGTATCCAGCTATGTCCTACAGGTGCAATTGTTGAAAAACCCAACCGTGAAGTTATTAATCTTGAAAAGATCGAAAAGAGTGTGGTTACCAACTGCCCCTATTGTGGCGTTGGCTGTCAGATTGAGCTTCTTGTACAGGATGGACGGATCGTGAGAAGCAATGGTGTTGAAGGTGTCTCACCCAACGATGGACGTCTGTGCGTCAAGGGACGGTTCGGGTATGAATTTGTACACAGCCCCGACAGGCTCACACGGCCTCTGATAAAGCGCAATGGTTCGTTCGAGGAGGCAACATGGGATGAGGCACTTGGGCTGGTAGCGGACCGGTTCACGGAGATCAGGAACAGATTCGGGGCTGATGCCCTTGCCGGTTATGCCTCGGCGAAATGCACAAATGAAGACAATTACCTGTTCCAGAAATTCATACGTACAGCATTTGGCACCAACAATATCGATTACTGCACGCGCCTGTGCCATGCATCGACAGTCACCGCCATGCTGAAAGCAATGGGCGACGGTGCCGGCAGCAATTCCATAGAGGATTTTGAAACTACAGACTGCCTGTTTGTTATCGGCAACAACATAATCGACACACATCCCATAACAGCCACCTACGTCAAACGGGGTGTTGTGAAAGGGCAGAAAATAATTGTTGTTGACCCGAAATGGACTCCTCTTGTGCGATATGCCACTGTCTGGCTGCAACCCAGGCTTGGTACCGATATTGCCCTCCTTAACGGGCTTGTTCACATAATAATAAAGAATCGCTGGACAGACACGAAATTCATTGAGGAACGGGTGGAGGGAGGCCTGGAAGCCTTTAAACAGCTTGAGGAACTGACGGCCCGGTACACTCCCGCTTATGTTGAGGAGATCACAGGGGTTCCGGCCGCAAGCCTGAACATGGCTGCAATGCTTTATGCAACTTCCCCAACAGCCATGATTGCCACAGGAATGGGTATGAGTCAGCAGGTCACAGGAACCCACAATGTGTTCTGTCTGATCAACATGATGCTCATTACGGGTCAGGTGGGACGGGAAAGGTGCGGAATCAATCCGCCAAGAGGACAGAACAACGTACAGGGAGCTACCGATGTCGGTTGCTCACCTTTAAACTACCCGGGGTATATGCCGGTTACAAATGACGATAACCGGCGACGCGTCGCGGAAGTCTGGGGTGTTCCCTATGAATCCCTTTCACCGGAACCTGGACTTACGACAGTTGAGATCATGCAGGCTGGATATGACAGAAGAATAAAAGGAATATACATTATGGGAGAAAATCCCATGATTAGCGATCCCAACCTGAATCATACGGAGGAGGCTTTAAAGAGGATGGATTTCGTAGTCGTACAGGATATATTTCCCACAGAAACTACCAGGTTTGCCGATGTTATACTGCCTGCCTCTTCATGGGCTGAAAAGGAAGGTACTTATGTGAACAGCGACAGGCGGGTGCTGAGGGGGAGGAAGGCAGTCGGGTGTCCGGGCGAAGCAAGGCTGGACTGGAAGATAATACATGAGCTTGCCGGCAGGATGGGTTGGCCAATGCCTGAATACCGGAGTGAGAACGAAATATTTGGCGAGCTGGCAAGAGTCACCCCTATTATGGCAGGTATATCATATGTCAGACTTGAGCAGGGAAGTATACAGTGGCCCTGTCCTGACAAGGATCATCCCGGTACCCCAACCCTTTATCTCGACAGATTCAATACATCCACCGGCCGGGGTAAGCTGTTCCCGGTTGAGTATGTCCCGCAGAATGAACAAACTGACCGGGATTATCCCCTGATGCTCAACAGCGGCAGGCTTCTTTATCATTATCATACCGCAACCATGTCGAGGAGAACAAAAGTACTGAGGGATTTCGTTGATGAGTCATTTGCGCAGATCCATCCCGGCGACGCAGGAAGATACGGTCTGACAGAAGGTGCCAGGGTGAGGATAGAATCACGAAGGGGTGAACTGGAAACGACGGTTCGAGTTTCGGAGGATGTTCTTGAAGGAGAGGTATTTATGCCCTGGCACTTTACGGAATCGCAAGTCAACCGCCTTACCAGGGACGAACTGGATCCCTACAGCCGGATAGCTCCGTTCAAGCTTTCGGCAGTCAGGATCACAAAGATCTGATCTCAGCTCGCTTCTTTTCGGAGCAGGGATACCTTTTCTCCAAACACGGGGTGTCTTTCGGCTGCCATCATTGCAATCCTCTTAACCATCCGGCTGTATGAATAACTGGTCATTTCTGCCGCAAGAGCGAAGCTCGTATCAATGCTGATATCGTTGTTGGGATTTATATCGAGGAGATAGAACTTATTATCGCGCAGGCGGAAATCAAACCTGGCATAGTCGAGGCACCCGAATCCCTTCCAGGCTGTCAGGACTTTTTCCTCAAGGTTCTTAAGAAGCTTTTCGTCAAGCGGTGCGGGTATCAGTGTCTCTATCTTATCGTAATGTTCCGATCCGGGCATAAACTTCGAGTCGTAGGTACATAGCCTGTACCTGGCTTCGCGGAAAGCCGAGAAATCCATCTCTGCAGGAGGCAGGATCTCAGGAGATTCATTGTTCCATACCGATACATGAAATTCGCGTCCGTCAATAAAATCCTCGACCAGAGCCGGTTGCTTCAATTCACTGTTCACCAGCATAATCTGGTGCTGAAGGGAAGCCGTATCGTAAACTACCGATTTTTCTGTAATGGTAAGACTGCAATGTTCACGCGAAGGTTTCACAATAGCAGGGAAGAGGGTCCAGCCGGAGGCCTCTTCCGGTGAAAGTACAGCTCCGAAAGGGACTCTTATTCCAAGCGAACCAAGAACTCCTTTTACCTTCTGTTTGTCGTAGCTTAGTTCTATAACCTCCGGCATATTTCCGGTATAAGTGAATCCCCTGGATTCAATAATCTCCAGAACCCTGCTTTCGCTGTGCTGAATACCGGGCAGGGTTTCACAGAGGTTAAAAACAATAGTTTTGTCCGGGTTGTATCTGTCAAGAACTTTTCCCAGATTTGGGTCGTTCAGTTCTTCAAGATATGTTTCAATTCCTTCTTCTTTCAGCGATTCAAAGACCGCTTCGCCGGATCTTCGGGCATCGCTGATTTCCAGCACGTTCCATCCGGGGTCAAGATCATACAGTACGAGAACATTCATATAAAAGTGATATATGGCGAAACTAAAATAAATGTTTGAAAAATGTAAGAAAAGATAGGAGAAATATCAAACTAAAATTAAACTTATAAACACACTCCCGGAGTTGAAAAGATACTTCGAGGATCCTTTGCGCTTTCCCTAATGACCTTTGTGTTACTTCGTGTTTGCCTTTGTGTTACTTTGTGGTAAAAAACCATTAACCACAAAGGACTCAAAGGATTACACAAAGATTCGCAAAGTTTATGAATTAATCAGGTTAAGTTATATAAAAAAAAATTGCATAGGTGTAAATTATTATTTAACTTTACAATTCAAAGTACTTTTAGTATGAAAGATGATTTACAATCCATTGAGGATATAAAGGCTATCAGGAAGATGATGGAAGAGTCTACAAGATTTCTCTCTCTCAGCGGCCTTTCGGGTCTGTTTGCAGGGATCATGGCAATAGCCGGTGCCCTTGTTGCTTATTTTCTCATTCTTGACCATGGGAGCATTCATTACGATGAATCCTTCAGGAGCCTGTCGGGGAGTGAGACTTTTTCCGTCAGATGGCTGCTTATGGCAGATGCTGCCGCAGTACTTGTGTTTTCTGTGCTGGTTGCCTTATGGTTATCATTAAGAAAGGCCGGGAAGGATGGAAAGAGTTTCTGGACCCCGGTTTCAAAAAGGCTGCTTATAAACCTTCTGATTCCTTTGTCAGCAGGTGGCGTTTTCATTATTGCCCTCCTTCTACAGAACCATTTACAGTTGATTGTTCCCTGTTTTCTGATTTTTTATGGCCTGGCGCTCGTGAATGCCGGAAAATTCACCTTTGGTGAGATCTTTTACCTGGGGTTGCTGGAGATTATTACCGGACTCGCATCTGCATTTGTGCCGGGCTGGGGTCTGATATTCTGGATATTCGGTTTTGGCGTACTTCATATAGTCTACGGAGTGGCAATGTACAGAAGATACGGGGCATGAAGGATCTTATTTCGAATATAAACAAGGTTTTTGAAAGCAGGATCAGGCTGGGGATTATGTCAGTTTTAATGGTGAACGAGTCATATGATTTTAACAGCCTGAAAGAGGCTTTGGACGTGACCGACGGCAACCTTGCCAGTCATCTGAAGGCTCTGGAGGAGAAGCGGATGATAAAAGTAAATAAGAAATTCATAGGCCGTAAACCGAATACAAGCTACTCGGCAACCGAAACAGGTATTACTGAATTCAGACAACATTTAAAAGCTCTTGAGGGCCTTATAAGGAAGCAATAGTTTCTTGTATTTTATCTAAGCACCCGGCAACCTGAGTTATTTATTCTTCGAAATTCTAACCGCAATTACCAATGAAAGCAAAAATTAAAGAATTCATCAACGATCCCGAAAAACTTGAAAAGTTATATCGTGGCGATAAAAAGGGTTTTGAATCAGTTTTTGAAGAGGTTTATCCGGAGATTGAAAAATCCGGATTGTCAGAATACTGGAAGATCAGGCTGGATTATGACAAAAAACCCGATAAGGTAAATAACTTTTATCTGACGGATATTTTGATACTTATCTCAGCCTGTTTCATAGCCGGATTCCTGATAAAGATCCCGGATATTTTTAGTATCGGCATGACAGACTTTCTTTTTTATGCTAAAAATGCAGGTATAATTGTTTTATTCGGGCTTACTGTTTATATTGTCCTGAATAACAGGGTCTTTGAATTAAAGAGACTCGCAATTATTCTAACCGCTTTTTTGATATTGGCAATATATGTTAATCTTTTACCACCAGTTGACACCAGCGACTCAGTAAATCTCGTGTATATTCATCTGCCTCTTCTGATGTGGTTCATTTTCGGTATGGTTTTTATTGATTTAGATTTTAAGGATAAACTGAAACGGGTCGGATACATAAGATATATTGGCGATCTGGCAATTCTGATGGCACTTATAGTCATTGCCGGAGGGATTCTGACCGGAATTACAATTGGTCTGTTTGAAGCCATAGGGATCAGCATCGAAAACTTCTACATGGAAAATGTTGTGATCGTCGGGGCCGTCTCCGCCCCAATTGTCGCCACATATATTATCAGGAATTATCCGGGTTTAACCAATAAAACAGCTCCTGTGATAGCCGGCATCTTCAGTCCTCTGGTACTGCTTACCGCGATTGTATATCTTGCAGCACTGGCAATCTCGGGTAAGAATCCTTACAGCGACCGTGAATTCTTATTGATATTCAATATCATGCTGTTAGCTGTTATGGCTGTAATTGTCTTTTCAATCTCTGAAACATCCATCATAGGAAAACGAAGATTCAATGAATTGATCCTGTTTATTCTTTCGATTGTAACTGTAATCATTGACTTAATCGCCTTATCTGCAATTTTTTACCGTCTGGGAGCGTTCGGCATAACACCAAACAGGTTAGCTGTGCTTGGTTCAAATGTTCTGATTCTGGCCAACTTAACCTGGATAATCATAGATCTCTACAAAATTAATTTCAAAAAAGCCACGACCAGGGAAGTTGAGTTTACTATTTCAAAATATCTTCCTGTTTATCTGATCTGGATACTCTTTGTAGTCTTCGGATTCCCTCTGATTTTTGGGATGAAATAGGACATCAAAAGATAATATCTCAGTCTTAGGTAAAGCCTGTTAAACTTCAACCGCACGGAGTTTAGTTAGAACTAACATTTTGATTAAAGTGTTTAGTTATTTGATTAATATCCGGGCATGTGTAAATACTTTGATAAACAGTGTTTTCTGTTTGACGGATAGTTAGGTATTTTAAAAACAGCATATTAATTTAGCAGTGAATTAATTTGTTAATTGCTGTAATTTGAACTAAAATACAATTGTATGAAACTCAATCTGGTTAAATTACTGATCGTTGCATTTATATTCCCTGTCAATACAATGTTTATCCATTCTCAGGAATCGCTTTCCAAAGGGATCAAATGCCATATGACTGTTACACCCCTCAATCAGGATGTTAGCTCTGCTTCAGGGACGACAAGCTTTGATGTTATTGCTGATGTAGAATGGACCGTGATCAGCGACCAGACGTGGTGTACTGTGACGCCATCAGGAACGGGCGACGGAACAATTACAGCTGCATACCAGGCAAATACAGGATTTGTTCCAAGGGTGGCGACGATAACCGTTACCGGGCAGGTAGTAGGTGATATCGTGGTAACGGTTACGCAGGATGAAATCATTTCCATTTCATATTCCGGGTATCCGTGGTGTCCCTCGGAAGGAGTTAAGGAGGTATCTTTATCGGGTTCATCAGGAGGCACTTTCAGCGCACTCCCCGAAGGATTGGATATAGATCCTATTACCGGTGCTATATCCCCTGGATCAAGCGAATCAGGGTCCTACACGGTAAAATACACACTTGAAAAGTCAGAAGGGAAACGAGTAGTGGAAGCATTTGCTGATGCCGCCATATATCCAGGCGTTATTCCTCAGATTTATATCAAATGGGATGATGTTCTGATATGTTCAAATGTTGGGGATTTGTTTACAGGATATCAGTGGTTTAATGGAACTGCTCCAATAACTGGTGCCGATGCCCAGTTTTATCTGACATCAAAAGTACCCGGAATATATACTGTTGAAGCAACTGACAGGAACGGATGCAAAGCCATGTCGAATGAATTAAAAATGGGAGATCCAATATCAGTTCTGATTTATCCCAATCCTGTAAAGAGCTCATTCAGGATCAGCTTCAATGACGTACCCACAGGATCAACCTGTATCAAAATTATTAATTCATCCGGCACTGAAGTAATGAATCTCAGAACGGAAAAATCAGATTTTGAATTTTTCGAGGAGATTACTACAAGTAACCTCGATAAAGGCTTTTATGTGGTTAAGATTGTGGTCAGCGATATTTATTTGTATATGGGAAAAATTTTGGTTATTAAATAATTGAAGACCATGAGAATAATAAGAACCTATATCAGAAATATCATTTCGGGTTTACTTCTTCTTCTCCTGTTTCAGGTAAATTCGCAATCACAAAGTGCAAACAATCAATCAGGGAGCCAGAATCATTGGTTTATTGGTATTACCGGAGGTCCGGCGCAAACTGATATTTCAATTGACGGGACATCTGTAATATCCGGGATTGTAATGACCAGGAAGAACTCCTTCAGCTTATCAGTCGATGCGGGATACTTCTTCTCAAAATACGTAGGATTATCAACAGGAATCGGAATGAGTCCCTATATTACTCATTTTTACCTGGATACCTATTCAAATAGTCTTGATACTGTTGACTCAGAACTAGAAAACTATGAACGAAGAATTTCGGGAAGAGATATTAATGAGACTCAAAAAATATATTATCTCGAAGTACCTTTAATCCTCACACTTCAATTTCCTTTCGGCAAGGCAATAGGTATCTTTGCTCAAAGCGGTATGAACCTGGCAGTACCTGTTGGAAAAAACTATTCAAGCTCAGGAACTTTTACATATACGGGGTATTACCCTGCTTATAATGTACTCTTGCATGATATACCATACGAAGGGTTTAAAAGCAATGTGGAGATTGAAAAAAGCGGGGAACTGAAAGTGAAAACCCTTAATCCGGAATTATTTGTCTCCGGAGGTTTTTATTTTCGAACTGAAAGACAATTTCAGATCTCGCTTGGTGTTTTTTATAAAAAGATGCTTTCAGATATTTCAGAATACCCTGCTTTGACACCATTCCACCTGTCGACTCATGAGAATCAGTTAAGAAGCTTTATGGAAGGGAGTGAAAAAACAATTGCCAGTTCAATGGGAATAACAATTTCTTTAAGGTACTTTATCAGGTAATTATTGCTTATTTTACTTCTTACACTTAAAGCTGATTAATATGAGAATAATATCTGCCTTGTTTGTTTTTATTGCATTAAACGGATTATGTTTTCTGAGCCCATTGTCTGCACAGGTGCAGGATATTTCAGGTCAGTCAGCCTCGCGAACTGTGGAAGATGGCGGGACAGGACCCTGCAGGGCTTTAATGACTACAGAGAACACCCTCCCGACACATACTGTTTTCCGGCCGGAAGATCTGAGCGTTTTTGGCAGGAAGAACAAGCTGCCGATAATCGCCTGGGGCAACGGAGCCTGTGCCAACTCACCCTGGGAGCATGTAAACTTCTTGTCAGAGGTGTCATCATACGGTTTTCTGGTTATTGCAATCGGCCCGATGCCACAGGAGGGCCAAAAGGGTAGCGGCAGATCGGCATCTTCTCAGATGGCAGACGCGATCAACTGGGCAATCACTCAGAACAGCGACAGAACAAGTCCGTACTACGATAAGATAGATATTGCTAAAATAGCGGTAAGTGGTATGTCCTGCGGAGGTTTGCAGGCGCTTGAGACTGCTCCTGATCCGCGTGTTACCACTGCTGTTATATGCAACAGCGGCATCCTGGGTAATCCGGGAAGCGGAATGGCGGGAATGCCCGCGCTGACTAAAGACCATCTTTTAAAGTTACATACACCCACATTGTATATACTTGGAGGAGAATCAGATATCGCCTATCAGAATGGGATGGACGACTTCAGGCGTATTAATCATCTGCCGGTCTTTATGGCCAACATGGACGTCGGGCACGGAGGGACTTACGGACAGCCACATGGTGGTGAATTTGCCAGAGTAGCTACAGCCTGGTTCCAATGGCAGTTGAAAGGTGATAATGAAGCAGGCAGGATGTTCACAGGTGCCCCTTGCGGGCTATCTCACGATCCCGCATGGAAAGTTGAAAAGAAGAACATTCCTTAAATATTAATACTTGAATTACCGTTGACGTTCCGCCAGAAGGCGGACAAGCAGCCAACAGCTTTGGGAAAGTAAGCATTTCTGATCATTTCAATTGCCGTCAGCTTCAGCCAACAGCTTTGGGAAAGTAAGCATTTCTGATCATTTCAATTGCCGTCAGCTTCAGCCAACAGCTTTGGGAAAGTAAGCATTTCTGATCATTTCAATTGCCGTCAGCTTTAGCTGACGGACAAGGGATCAATAATATATTTTGGGCTTTAGCCCAATTATTTTAAGTGGAGGATTATTCATTTCATTCATGATCCTCAAGTGGGGAGCTTAACAAGGAAAAAGCTCTGTCAGCAAGGAGAGGATTACGCTCGAATCAGGCATCAGCCTGGTCAGGCTCAGACGGAGAATTTCAGCTGTTTTAAAAAAATCCTGGTACACATGGGTAAAGATTTGCAGTAAATGTTTTGTATTATAAGATTATTACGTAAATCGCGTAACCTAAATTGCGTAATATGAAATCAGGAATGCCTGACAAGTGCCAGTTCGGTATCAACATCACTAAAAGCTCTTGCCGGTAAAGAGATGATCGTATATGACAGGAATAAGTGGAACGTATATGATGTGTTTTTATCAAGAAGGCTTGAGTATCATTATAAGGATTAAATGTGCTTAACAAGCCAAAAGCCTCGCCATCCGCACCGGGGCTTTTGACTTGCAGACAAGAGGTTTGAGTTATCGAACCTGGAATTGGTAATTGATTTGGTAGCAGTAACCAGGTTATTAGAGGTTTAAGACGACCTATTATTGTCAAATGCTACAATCTATAACACTTTTCAGGAGAATTGTCGATAATAAAACCAACATATATCGGAGATAAATATCTTGATAACTACATTATATTGGAGAATAATATGTATGTTTGCAACAGTTATTTGGAGATAATAAAAGCGAAACGACACTTAATTCAATTAGAATTATGAAAAGAATTGCATATAATGACTTGATTTCCTGGAAGAACAATATAAACCGCAAACCACTTGTCCTTCAAGGAGCTCGTCAGGTTGGCAAAACATACCTGGTTAGGGAATTTGGTAAACGGGAATACAAAAACCTTCATTACTTTAATTTTGAGCAAGATGATAGACTTTCATCCCTTTTCGATTCCTCTCTGACGCCGGAAAGTATCATCGATAATATTAGCCTTTATGTCGGTGTAAAAATTATCGCTGAAGAAACATTGATTTTTTTTGATGAAGTACAAATTGTACCGCGGGTACTTACCAGTTTGAAGTACTTTCAGGAGCAAGCACCGGAGTATCATATAATAGCTGCCGGATCCTTGCTCGGGATTAGCATGGGAAAAGCAACTGGTTTCCCGGTGGGGAAGGTTAATTTTATGACTCTTTTTCCAATGTCTTTTAAGGAATATCTTATTGAGATCGGAGAAGACCTGTTTTTAGAAAGCCTGAATTCTTTAGAAAAACCAGCCCCTTTCCCTGATGTCATTCATAATAAAATGCTGTCTCATTTAAAAATGTATCTCTTTCTTGGGGGAATGCCGGAAGTGATAAGAGAATATGGACAAAACAGGGACATACAAAGTGTAAGGAGTATTCAGACAGATATATTGAATGCTTACGAAAGAGATTTCTCAAAGTATACTGATAAAAATCAAGCCATAAAAACATCAGAGTTTTGGAACTCCATTCCCGGGCAATTGGCAAGGGAGAATAAAAAATTCAAATACCAGGATATTAAAAAAACTGCTCGCTCAAATATGTATGAACAAACTATCGAATGGCTAAGAAAAGCGGGACTGGTTCATTTAGCGTACAATGTAGAAACTCCCAAAATACCTTTATCCGGATATGCAGACTTTTCAAAATTCAAGGTATACATGCATGATGTTGGATTGCTTGCGGCGAAACTGAATATTTCTTCGGATCAGATTGTAATGCCGGATGCCTTGTTCAGGGAATTCAACGGTGCATTTATAGAAAATTTTATAGCTCAGGAATTGGCATCATCCGGCAAAAATCAGTTGTATTACTGGACCTCAAGAAGTGATGCTGAAGTTGATTTTCTTTTAGAATCCAATCAGAAAATATTCCCTTTGGAAGTGAAGAGCGGAACCAGCAGAAATACTAAAAGTCTTCAGAGTTATGCTTCCAGATATAGCCCTGACAAAATTTTCAGAACATCTCCCAGGAATTTGATACAATCGGACAATTTCATCAATCTCCCTCTGTACGCAGTTAATTTATTAGAGCGATTTTCCTGGAACAGGGAGATTAAGGTATGAAAATAGCCCTCCGTGTTCTGTTCGGAAGGCTTTTGACTTGTAGACAAGAGGTTTGAAATATCTAGCCTTGATTTAATAAGAGAAATGATAGGATTAGTTGAACTGGCAGAGGCTTTATAATGATTTTCTGCCATATGAAGAAAATTTTGCATTTAGCCTGATAATGGTTTAATTTTGATATTATACCAGGTACTACCCGATGTCAAGCATAATTGAAGGATATAATTACGACATTTTTATCAGTTACCGCCAGAAGGATAATAAGTATGATGGCTGGGTTACAGAATTCGTTGATAATCTCAAAAAGGAGCTTGAAGCAACATTTAAAGAAGAAATAAGTGTGTATTTTGATATTAATCCCCACGATGGACTATTAGTGACACACGATGTTGATGAATCCCTGAAAGAAAAGCTCAATTGTCTGATATTTATTCCTATAATATCCCGTACATATTGCGATCCGAAATCATTTGCATGGGAACATGAGTTAAAAGCATTTGTTGAGAAGGCTTCAAAAGACCAGTTTGGATTAAAAATCCGGCTGCCTGTTGGGAATGTTTCATCCAGAGTATTACCTGTTCGGATCCATGACCTCGATGAGGAAGATATTAATATGTGTGAATCAGTTCTGGGAAGCGTACTTCGCGGTGTGGAATTTATATACAATTCTGCCGGGGTGAACAGACCGCTGAGATCAAGGGAAGAGAAACCGTATGATAATCTTAACAAGACAATTTACCGTGACCAGATCAACAAGGTTTCAAATGCAATAAAGGAGATAGTTGCAGGATTAAGAGCAGGACAAGGTTTACCGGGAAAAGAGAAAACTGAATCCCGGATGCCCTGGGAGGAAACTGAAAAAGGAAAATTAATTACTGTTAAGGAAAGACCGACAGGCTTTAATAAACAAAAAATACTGTCAGGCATTATTCCTGTTGCCATTATTTTAGTATTACTGGGCATATATGTTTATCCGAAATTATTCAAAGGATCAGGCAAAACGAATGTTGAAAAGTCTCTTGCTATAATGCCTTTCAAAAACCTCACAGGAGATAAAGCTAATGATTATATAGCTGAAATTCAGCACAATGCTTTATATCAGGAATTAGGCAAAATAAGTCAAGTAAAACCATTGAGGGTATTAGGATCCACAACGACTAATATTTTTGAAGTGAACAGGATGTCGATAGCCGGATTCGCCAGAAAAGTCTATGTGGATTATCTTATTGAAGGATTTGTTTTAAGTCTGGAAGAGACTCAGGAAATAATGATCAGGGTGACTCAGTTATTTCCTGAGGAGAGAGTTGTGTTTGCCGAAAATTATTCTTCCGAGCCCAAAAACATTCTTAAGCTGTATTTCAATATTGCCGGTCTTATAGCCCAAAAAATCGGCTTTGAATTATTGCCACAGGATACGGTTAGATTAACCAGACCTCAGATAGTTAATCCGCAATCATTTGAAGCATACTCCAGGGGAATGATTGAAATAGAAAAAGGAACTGAAGAGGGAATAAATAAAGGATTGGAATACCTCAATGAGGCCGTAAAGGTAAACCCGGATGACCCGTTTGCAAATGCTGGGCTTGCATTGGGTTATTTATCAATTGCCCATGGTGGCATGGATCCCGGAAATGCATTGGAAAAGGGAGAAGAGTATGCTTTCAAGGCTATGAAACTTGATTCTTCTAATGCTTATGTCCATACTGCCCTGGCTGAAACATACCTTTACAAATCCTGGAAATATCCGGAATCGGAAAGACATTTTAAACGGGCCCTGGAATTGAATCCTAACCTGGATATGGCACACTATCATTATGCCTGGGCTCTCTACCTCTGGGGCCGAATGGATGAAGCTATTGCCGAGCACAGGCTTGCGCAGAAGTGTGATCCATTCAATCCCCTTCACACGGGATGGCTGGGGGGCTTATATAATTATGCAGGCAGGTACGAAGAAGCCATCCAGGAAGCTCTTAAATCATTTGAAATTAGTAAAGATTATCCTCTTGGATACTATGTATTAGTTGATGCATATCTCGGCCTGGGGAGAACCAATGAAGCGCTTGAAGCAGCAAATAAATTGCTTAAGGTTTATCCTCAAGCATTAGGACCCCTATTCAAGGTGTACATTGCGATGGGGCGCCATGATGAAGCATCGGAAATTCTGAAAGAATTCGAAAGCAGAGAATCCCCAGACCACTATGCTATGGTTCAGATGAATGCATCTCTGGGAAGAATAGATGAAGCCTTCAGATGGCTTAATTATGAGCCGCACAGTTTTGCTTTACCATGGCTGGCTTTAGAAGAACTATGTAACCCACTTCACAGTGATCCCCGGTGGGATGAATTTCTTAGAAGGGTGAACCTTCTGAGCAGATAATCCGGACAATTTTTATCGTCTATCAATTAAAGTCAGGACTGACTATCTGCAAATATTTGTAAATAAATTCATAATCTTTCTTCTTACTCCAGGCGGCGGTGCGAGAATGAAAAGGTGAGTTCATGAGAGAAAAAATAGGATTACAGCTCGCTTCACTCACTATGATCCTCTGAGGGTAGCTTAACAAAGAAAAACCCCTGTCAGCCTCCTTCGTAGGCTGTCGGGGTTTTTTATTTCCATCCCTTTCAAAAGCAAGCTTTATATTGAGTATAAATTGCCGTTGGCTTTCCGCCGGAGGGCGGACAAGCAGCCAATTGCCGTTGGCTTTCCGCCAGAAGGCGGACAAGTAGCCAACGGATTGGAGATCAGTAGTTTCTTTGGGCTTTAGCCCAATATTCTGAGGAGAGGATAACGCTCCCTGCGGTCGCGTGATCCTCTTTTGGGGAGCTTAACAAGGAAAAAGCCAGCAGCGCTGACGCGCTGCTTTGGGCTTTTTGTTTTCCATCTGTCGCTCAAGCAAGCTTGGCTCCGTTGGAAAACAAAAAAGCCGGGCACTTCGTGCCTGGCTTTTTCCTTGTAGCGGAGGGAGGATTCGAACCTCCGACCTTTGGGTTATGAGCCCAACGAGCTACCACTGCTCCACCCCGCAATATATTTTAAAGAACTTAAATATTTGAACCTCCGTCCGCCAGTTGGCGGATATGAGCCCAACGATCCGCCAACTGGCGGATCCACCCCGCAATATATTTTAAAGAACTTAAATAT
>JAHYJA010000250.1 GCA_019429325.1 Bacteroidales bacterium | reverse complement strand
TATCGATATAATGTACAGCGATATTAATGAGCCGCTTAACCTGGGCAGCAGTGAAATGGTATCAATCAACGAACTTGTTGATATCGCAGAAGAGATAGCCGGAACCAGGCTTGTACGAAAATATGACCCCGATGCTCCCAAAGGGGTCAGGGGAAGAAACAGCGATAATACCCTTATTAAGCATTACCTCGGATGGGAACCATCAACACCTTTAAGGGAAGGTCTGCGGAAAACATATGATTGGATCAAAGAACAGATGAGCAGGGATGAACCCGGAAAAACACCTGTAAGCAGGTTCAACAAGTAATAATGGTTATCTGATGACGGCGAGGAAAGTTCTTATCAGCGGCTGTTATGACCTGTTGCACGGAGGTCATGTGGCATTCTTTAAGACTGCCTCTGCATACGGTAAACTCTATGTTAGCCTCGGAAGAGATGATAATCTGGCCTTGCTTAAAGGTAAAAAACCTCTCTTCTCCGAAGCAGAGAGATTATTCATTGTAAAAAGCATCAGGTATGTCGAAGATGCATTCCTGGCCTCGGGCTCCGGAATGCTCGACTTTGAACCTGACATGAGAAGGATAAAACCGGATATTTTCATCGTAAATCATGACGGTCATACTGCTGGAAAAGAGAAGCTCTGCAAAGATTTGGGTGTGAAGTATATTGTACTGGAAAGGATCCCCGAGCCCGGCTTGCCTGCCCGGTCCAGTTCAGTCACAAAAAGGGACCAGCGATTCCCCTACAGGTTATGCCTTGCCGGTGGATGGATCGACCAGCCCTGGGTTTCAGAAGTAAATCCCGGATCGGTGGTGGTTGCCCAGATATGGCCCACGATGGATTTTAACGACAGGTCGGGACTGGCCACGAGCTCAAGAAGGGTTGGAATTAAAATATGGGGCGACAGGTATCCTGATGGAGATCATAAGGAAAATGCACGGATACTCTTCGGGGCAGAAAATCCTCCGGGTAAGAAATATATATCAGGCTCGCAGGACCATATCGGGCTCCTTTACCCGGGGATCAGCAGGCTCTGGTATAATGGTGATTACTGGCCTGAAAAAATTGAATCGGCTATGGACAGCGATACCTGCGACTGGCTTTCAGATGTAATTTATCTCTTACCCCTTGAGCCCCGCCCTGAAGGCTATGACCCGCTCAAAATAATGAATCTTGAAAAACACCTGGTAAAAGAGCTTGGAGAAGCAGGTAGCAGGTGCTGGGAAGCAATTCTGAAGAAGGATATCAGAGACTTGGGCAGATCGATGACTGAAACTTTTCTCTCATGGAGAAAAATATTGCCGCTTACTGTCCCTGATTGGGTGCTGACAGAGATGGAGAAAAAATATTTTCCTTATTATCCGGGCGCAATCACATCAGGAAGCGGAGGAGGATATGTTATTGTGGTCTCTGAAAAGGAAATTGAAGGAGCAATACGGATTAAAATACGTTATTGAAAAGTAACCAGCAACCTAAGCTGATTAATTCATAAACTTTGTGAACCTTAGTGTAATCCTTTGAGTTCCTTTGTGGTTAAGGTTTTTTTACCACTAAGTGTCACAAAGGCAAACACTAAGTAACACAAAGGTAAACAATAGGTTAGTAATAAATATGAATAGTAAAGGTTAGGTTAATTAAATAATCAAGACATGAAAAAGAACACTTTGACCCTTTTATGCGCTGCAGCAATCATACTGTCAGCAATTGCCTTATCCTGCAGGAGTAAGACGGAAAAACAGGAACAAGCTCTGTTCACAGCTTCCTTTGAACCAGAGCCGGAGTCTTTCAGGCAGTACATCTATCCGGATTGGTTCCGCGATGCCAAGTTCGGAATCTGGGCACACTGGGGACCTCAGGCAGTTCCACGACAGGGCGACTGGTACGCCAGAAAGATGTATGAATCAGACATTATCAACAGAAGGACCAACGAACCAACCGGAAAACCCGGCAGGGAATACCTCTACCACCTTGAACATTACGGCCATCCGTCAAAGTTCGGGTATAAGGACATCATTCCTCTCTGGAAAGCCGAAAGATGGGATCCTGAGCAACTGATGGCTCTTTATAAAAGGGTGGGAGCAAAATACTTTGTCAGTATGGCGACACATCACGATAATTTCTTCCTCTGGGACTCGAAGATCCACCGATGGAACTCCGTAAAGATGGGCCCCATGAAAGATGTGGTAGGTCTCTGGCAGCAGGCTGCAAAAAAGGAAGGCCTCCGGTTTGGT
>JAHYJA010000071.1 GCA_019429325.1 Bacteroidales bacterium | reverse complement strand
TGACCGCCCATCATAACGTACTGATCGGGATACCGGGTTCCGCGGATAACACCGATAACATTATGAAAAGGTACTGGTCCCGGTTTGAAGTGATTGCGTATATCAAACTCAAGCTGGAAATATTGTCTTTCTCCGGCCATCTGCTCTATGACTGCATATTGACGTTCGTTGAGCTTGATATCACAAACCGTGGGCAAGGTCTCAAAACTCATCTTATCGATATTCCTGCGATCGTAGAGTGCCCTGATCGGCACAGCCGACGACTGGATAACTCCCAGGATACCTGCCTCGCGCATCTCTTTATAGAAGAGAGCAGGCTCATCCTTCAGATTAAGAAGTTCTCTCTGGGGCTGACCGGGATTGCTTCTGTTCTCCCGCGTTATCTCGCGGTTTATTTCTGCGATTGAATCGTTGACCTGCAATATTTTCGCCCTGGCTGAATCGGCTGCCGGGGAATAGTCTATCGGCCACCCGTTGTTGATACCGCTTATCAGCACCCAGGCGCCCTTCAGTACTCCCTTCATGCGGTTGAATTCCTCCCGGCTCTTCGGTTCAATAAGCACATGACCGCGCTGAACGCCTTTGGTTCCGGAAGTATATGAAGGAGTCGCAAAATGGAGTATCATACCATTATCCGACAGCATCCGGCCGTTCCACGGACCACGGTTAAATCCGACGGGCACCGTCCCTGCTTCGTCAAGTATCACCTCCATACCCCACTTACGAAACTCAGAGGCGCACCACAAGGCGGCGTTCTCATATGCATCCGACCCGACAAGACGCCCTCCGAAGCGGTTCGAGAGAACATCAAGATGATCCATTGTCCTGTTATCAGTCTGTCCAAGCTCAATTATCAGGTCAATAACTCTGTTATGTTGCGCCACCAAGGTGGCAGAAATCAAAAGTGCAGTTAAAAAAGTAATTAAATACCTGTTCATGTTTTAAATTGATTTATTGATTGTTAAAAAAATATCTTCAGGCACCGAAGGTATAGCGCCTTTTTCTGACGCAATACGGAACAGTGTGGTGACAGCCTCTCTGCCCTCATCGCCAAGGTTAACCGTAAAATCATTTACGTAAAGTCTGATATGCCTCTCCAGAACCGATCTGTCTGTCTCCTGTGCATTGGATAAAACAAAACCTGATGAAGCGTTGGGGTTTTCGTTGGCAAATTCAACGCTGCGCCTTAAAACCCTGTTTACTCTAAGTGCAATTTCATTCGGAATACTTCTGCTGATTACTATGGTGCCGAGCGGGACCGGCAGTCCTGTGGTGTTTTCCCAGAATGTTCCCAAATCCGAAATCTCATTAAGCCCTTTGCCGCGGTATGTAAACCTTGTTTCATGGATTAAAAGGCCCGCGTCAACCTCACCATTCAGTACGGCATCCTCAATCCTGGAAAATAGATATTCCGGCTTATCGGTTATTCCGGGGAAGGCAATGGCAAACAGGAGATTGGCAGTTGTATACTTTCCGGGTATTGCTACTCTCAACCGGTCTCTTCCGGCAGGCAGGGTGCTTTCTTTACCTACGAGCAAAGGTCCGTTACCATAACCCAGGGCGCTTCCCGAATCAAGGATAATGTAACGTGATGCAGCATAAGAATAAGCATGTGTACTCACCTTCAATATGTCAGCATCTGAAGAAAAGGCTTGCCTGTTAAGCTCTTCAACATCCGCAAGGAACCAGTCAAACTCCAGCCCTTCAGTATCTATCCTGCCATTCACCATCGCATCAAAAACGTAAGTATCGTTGGGGCATGGCGAGAAACCCAGTTTCAGTTTCATTTACTTATTCAAGCATTAAAAAGAGGTCTTTCAGCCTGGCTGAAAGATTGGTCAGCGCCAGGGCTATATCCCATTTGTCCCTGTTGCGTGGTTCGACCATGTTCGATACAGCCCTGATTGCCAGGAAAGGTAAATCCTCCATTGCACAAATATAAAAAAAAGCCGCTCCTTCCATCGTTTCAATATCCGGATTATATTTACCGGCCAGGCGGTCAATCGACTCCTTTGTTCCGGAAGCTGTGTTGACGGTTATTGCCCTGACCGGCCGAAGCAAAGAACCGGCCATCTCCACATACCTGTTTCTGGCATGTATCCAGCCGCCTTTGAAAGGATATTTGTCAGGATCGCTTAATCCGGCTTCAGCAAGGGTAAGATATCCCTCCTCCGTCTCAATCCCGAGATCAGCAAAGCAGTCATATACAGGCATCACAACATCCCCTGCTTTAATGTCTCTGGCGTAACTGCCTGCTATACCGGCATTTATTGCCAGGTCGGGTCTGGCATTTGAGCCAAGCCACTGTTTCATGGCCCATGCCAGTGAGACAGAACCTACTCCCGTCACAAGGGTGCTGATTTCACATTTTCCGATCCTTAATCCTCCCGGAAAAGGAATGATCCCGTCAATATGCCGGAGGAAACCGGCTTCACCGGCAGTGGCACTGGTATATAATATTCTCAGATTCATTGCGACCTGTAGCCCTGATGGAAAGAAGAGGCTAAATATATTGTTTTTATGAATTAAAAAGCACAATTTTGCTGCCTTAATATGCAAATTATAACTCTGCCGGATGATCTACCTTACCAGAAGAGAAAGATTCAGTGCAGCCCACAGGATGTACAGACCCGACTGGCCTGATGAAAGGAACATGGAAGTCTTTGGCAAATGCTCCAACCCAAACTGGCACGGACACAATTATGTTCTGTACGTTACAGTAAGGGGAGAGATATCGGAAGAAGAAGGATTCGTCATGAATCTTAATACCCTTAAAAAGATAATCCAGGACAGAATCATAAAAAAAATCGATCATAAAAATATAAACCTTGAGGTCGGATTCATGAAGGGCAAAATTGCCACTACGGAGAATATTGCGGTAGCAATCTGGGAGGAGCTTAAACCGTTTGTAGAAAAAGACAGGGTTTTTCTTCACTGTGTAAAAATAGAGGAAACAGAAAACAATTCAATCGAATACTATGGACAGAAGGATAGAGACGATCAATAACGGCAACGGGAAACTCAATAAAGGATACAATAAGATCGAGACCTGGGATGAGGATAACATCAATGAACTTGCATCCATCTACTACAGGGTTCTGGGTCTTATAGGAGAGGACCCCGACAGGGAGGGGCTAAGGAATACTCCCGTAAGGGTGGCCAAAGCGCTTAATTTCCTTACGATGGGTTACAATCAGGATCCTTGTGCCATCATCAATTCGGCCAAATTCAGGGAAGAGTATAAACAGATGGTCCTTGTCAAGGACATCGATATTTATTCAATGTGTGAGCATCACATGCTTCCGTTCTTCGGCAAGGCTCATGTAGCTTACATCCCCAACGGTTACATCACGGGTCTCAGCAAAATTGCCAGGGTTGTAGAGGCCTTCAGTCGCAGGCTTCAGGTTCAGGAGAGGTTAACAACCCAGATCAGGAACTGCATCCAGGAGTGCCTTAACCCCCTTGGTGTTGCTGTGGTAATTGAGGCTCAGCATATGTGCATGCAGATAAGAGGCGTGCAGAAACAGAATTCTGTAACGACAACCTCAGCATTTACCGGGATATTTCTTCAGAACATTCCCACACGCGAAGAATATATGCATCTGATAAGCACCAAACTGCATTAAACCATTCTCCCAATGAAAGCATTCGTTTTCCCCGGCCAGGGGGCGCAATTCCCCGGAATGGGGAAGAATCTTTATGAAACATCCCAGGTGGCAAAAAAGATGTTTGAACAGGCCAATGATCTGCTCGGATTCAGGATCACCGATATAATGTTTTCCGGGACTGAGGAGGACCTGAAGCAGACAAGAGTGACACAACCTGCCATCTTCCTGCATTCAGTCATTCTGGCTGCAGTGATGGGGGAAAATTTCAATCCCGACATGGCAGCGGGCCACTCTCTTGGCGAATTCTCCGCCCTGGTTGCCGCTCGTGCCTTAAACTTTGAGGAAGGGCTGACCCTCGTTGCCAAAAGGGCGAATGCGATGCAGAAAGCATGCGAAAAGAATCCATCGGCAATGGCCGCAATTATCGGACTTGATGACGCAGTAGTTGAGGAAGTATGTGAATCCATAGAGGAGACAGTAGTGCCTGCCAACTTCAACTGTCCTGGTCAGATAGTTATTTCAGGCTCTGAGGATGGCATAATTAAAGCGATTGAAGCGCTTAAAGCCAGAGGTGCAAAAAGGGCGCTCAGGCTCCAGGTAGGCGGAGCATTTCATTCCCCTCTTATGGAACCTGCCAGGGCTGAACTTGAGGAGGCTATAATGACGGCAACATTCAGCAACCCCGTATGCCCTGTCTATCAGAATGTTAACGCACAGCCGTCATCCGATCCCATGATCATTAAAGAGAACCTTATTGCCCAGCTTACGTCACCGGTGAAATGGAGCAGAAGCGTAATGAATATGATATCTGATGGTGCACGCACTTTTATTGAGGTGGGCCCGGGTTGCGTTCTTCAGGGTCTGATAAGGAAGATCAGCTGCGAAGTTACAACTGAGAGTGCTGTTTTCTGAACCAGCAACCCGAATTAGTGTTCAGTATAAGATTTCCGGTTTCATTATCACTCCCTTGTTATTCCTTCCGTCGATCATGATCTCAAGAGGCTCCTCAAAACGGACGTGCCTGAGAAAATTATTCTCATAAACAGCATCGAGTCTGTTGAGAAATTCAACATCATAATACCCTTCGCTGATATAAGGATTTATGGTAAAATACCCCACCCTGAATGAAGTGAGGTTCTGAAAGAAATGAGTTCCCTGGCTCGGATCTATCCTGTAGTTTCTAAGTCCTGATTCAATAATCAGCCTCGATGCTGAGATCTGAGGCCATTTTACCGGTATTCCCAGCCAGGGGTCGGTTGACCCCCACCTTCCCGGCCCGATAAGCACATAGCCCGCCCCGTCTCTTTGGAAAAGACTGTTGATCTTTTCAATTTCGCCGGCTATCTCCTTATTATGAGCCGCGTTAAAGGATTCAGGCTTTATATAGACCAGATCGCGGATCCCCTTTAAGATGCCATTGCCGAGTGCAGACTCTGAGTATATGATCGTCTGATCAGCCCTGACACTGTCGAGATTTATGCTGTAAGATTCATCTGTCTGGATTATCGGTCTGATCTGCAGAAAATAAAAGACTTTTGGCGTGGCCGGGGGAGTTTCAAGGTTCACGGCAAATTCAATCTCGACCGGGCAGTTCATTTCCTTCTGACAGAGACCGAGGATTGTCGTGAGGATCTCGGACAGGGGAAAAAGGTTATGCTGAAGGATATTTGAAAAGGTTATTACCCTCTGGCCCCGGTGACTTATCCCATCGCGCAGGATATTATTGTTGTGATCATATGTTGATGCAATAAATTTCATTGCCCCGTCATTGTTTGCTTCCTTTATGTCGATCCTTCTGATGTTTACGCCGTCGTCGGTGGAAGGTACGAAACTGTCTATATTAAGATCGAGCGCCCTGAACTCCTTTTGAGTATCTCTCAGGGCTGTTTCGGGTGAGGAGAGCTGGAGAATTTTCTTTGAATGCTTTGGTGAAAACCTCAGTGAGAGTCCTCCCTCAACAATGAGCTTTCCCAGGCCGAAAGCAACATTCGCTATGCCGTCGCCGGCCTTTTCTGATCCAATGGGATAGTAGTTGATCGATCTGGCAACACCTGAAAAAGTAGGGTAATAGATATCACCGTGGCGGTTTCCGCACACCTCCTGGAGGATGATCCCCATCTTCTCTTCATCAATCACATTGGCGGTAGCTGTCATATAAGCTTTGCTCCCCCTGTAATAGACCGAGGCGTAAACCTCCTTGATGGCATCTGACAACATCCTTACCATAATTTTGTTATCGGATATCCTGGGGATCATATAGGTTGAATAAATTCCTGCAAATGGCTGATAATGTGAATCCTCAAGCTTACTGGACGATCTGACGGCCAGGGGATGATTCCTCGAAACTGAAAGAAAAGCATAGAAATCCTGGTAAACCCTGCCCGGCAATTCGGCATTAATGAACCTGTTTAGTATTTCCTCATCGGGCAGATCAGACAGAGCGACGCTGTAAAGGTTATTATGGTCCATGAACTCATCGAAAATGTCGGTGCTCAGCACAACGGTCCTCGGAACTGTAATCATGACATCGGGATACCTGTTAAAGAGTTTATTGTCCTTAATCAGCCGGTTGATGAAAGCAAGGCCCCTTGCCTTCCCTCCTATTGATCCCTCTCCGATCCGGGAGAAGACCTGATATTCGTCATAGCTTGTCTTATCGAATTTGGCAATTACACCTCGCCCCTTGCCAAGCCTGAAGCTAGAGATAGCCACATAGAGGAATCTCCTGAGCTCGTCCATTGTCTCGAAGTCCTCTTTCCTGAGATACTTGAAGAGCTGAGCAACGGGAAAGAGAGCCCTGGCATTGAGCCATTTCGAAAAATGGTTCCGGGTTGCATGATATTCAAGTGTTTTGTCAGGAATTGTCAGCAGCTTCTGCTGAAGGCTGTGCAGGTCAGTCGCGATAGCTATCGGTTCCATGGTTTCGGGATTCTTGAAAACGAACGGGCCGAAAGCAAGATTCTGGATAATGAAGTTCCTGAGCTCGAGTAAGAGTGATTTGGAATACTTATGAATAAAACCGGCACCAAGTTCTTCTGCAATCCTTTTATGCGCCAGGCTTGACGACTGGATAAGAAACGGCACCTGATCGTCATCCTCCAGTACCACCTTGCAGAGCTCAATTCCTGCATTTTCATCAAGCATGTCGTTCCTTGTATAGCTTATATCCGAGATAACTCCAAGCACATTGTACTTATACTTATAATAGAGATCCAGGGCGTCATTAAAATTGGTCGCCAGCAGGATCTTTGGTCTGCCTCTCATTTTCAGCATCCGCTGATGTTCATTGAGGGCTTCCCTCTGAAAATCAAGCGACTGCATGAGTACGATCCTGTACAGGCTGGGAAGGTAAGAGGAGATATACCTTATCGAATTCTCAACAAGGATGATCGCCTGAACTCCAACACTCTCAATATCGTGGTCTGCATTCATCTTATCCTCGATAAGCTTGATGATCGCAAGGATAAGGGCGGCATCCCCGAGCCAGCAAAAAACGTAGTCGATGGCGCTGAGATCTTCCCCTGCCAGCCTCAGTGATACCTCCCGGGAGAAATGAGTAAGAACGACAATAGGTGTTTTTTCATATTCGCCTTTAATCCTTTTCGCCAGCCCGAACGCATCTGTTCCCCTCAGGCTCAGCATGGATATGACAAGATCGATATTACCTTCCTTAAGTATTCTGAATGCATCCTCTGCATTGTCGGTCTGAATGAAAGAGGGCGGATATTTCAGATTAAGCGATATATATTCATTAAAGATCTGTTCATCTATTCTGCCATCCTCTTCAAGCATATAGCTGTCGTAGTTACTGCATATTAAAAGCACTCTGCGAATACGCTTCTGCATCAGAAGGTCGAACGACGTTTCGGTAAAATCATATTTTTGAAGATCGAGTATTCCTTCAATGATCGTCATAAGCTTTCTGTTTTCATTTATCCATGGAGATTACGGCCAGCCCCTTTCTGCCATCCATCCTTATAAGGAAGGGTTTTTCCGTCTGTATATGGCGGAAATATTTATAGTTCTTCACAACTTTCTGATCATTAAGCTTCTTCCAATCAATCCGGGAAATCTTCGATTCCTGGCCGACCGAGAAGTACCCCACATTCATTGAAGTAACATTGTGGAAAAAATGAGAGCCGAGTGATGCATCGATATGAAAATCAGGCAGACTCACCTCAACTATTACCTTTGCATTTGATATCTGGGGCCATACTACCGGTATTCCGATGAATTTATCCTTTGTGCCCCATCTGCCGGGACCTATCAGCACATATTTGCGGTTTTCGCTGAGCATCTTTTTATTTATCCGCTCAATCTCCGAAGCCATCCCGACGGTACCTGAACGGTCAAATCTTCCCGGTTCAAGAAAAACAATATCCCTGATATAATCAATAATTCCGTTGCCCATGCTTTTGTAGGTCAGTAGCAGCAAATCATCCTCGTCAATAGAATCAGGGTCGATATTTAAACCTGCCCCCATCCCGATAAGCGGTTTTAACTGAAGAAGGTAGAATGATGCATGGTCCGACTCGTCCTTTGTCATGTCTATGGCAAATTCGATTTCCACAGGTGTACCGCATGCTTCAGTGACAACATTAAGGATCGTCTTCAGCGCCGTTGCCAGTGGTATATAGTTATATTTCAGTATATCAGCAAAATTGACAACCCGGGGGCCGGGTGAATCCAGCCCGGGGATAATCATGTCGTTATCAGCATTATACACTGAGGCTGAATGTTTCAGAGTACCATGTTTCTCTGCAACCGAAATGTCAAGCGTCACAAGACCAGCGTTTTCACCAAGAAGCAGATCGATCTCCTTCTCTGCAAGATTAACAGCATAGAACTTAACCTGTGAATTCCTGTAGAGATCCTCTTTCGGTACCATTTCAAGCTCGGGGTAAGCCGGAGAAAACCTGAAAGTCTTCTCCCCCTCCATCACATACTGGCCAAGTCCGGCAGCAATTACGGCAAATCCGTCGTCAGGCTTCATGTGTGCGACAGGATAGTAATTGAACGACTGGGCAGTTCCGCTGATATGCGGATAAAATGTATCATTATACCTGTTTCCTGCAACTTCCTGTATCACAACGGCCATTTTCTCCTGCTCGATCTTGTGGTTAATTGCTTCAAAATAGATACGGGCGTCCTTTGAATATATCGATGCGAAAACAAGCTTAACGGCATCTGTCAGCTGTTTCAACCTGACATCAGGATCGTTGTGATTATTGGGCAGAAGGTAAGTATCAAAAATCCCCGAGAAAGGCTGGGAAAGAGAATCCTCAAAGAGGCTCGATGAACGGACGGCCACAGGTTTCTGTATCAGCTTGAGAAAGACCCTCAGATGCTTTTCCAGGGTGTAGCTTATACTGCCCTTCAGAAACAGATCCTGGATCACTTTAAAATCTTTATCCTCCTTTATCTTTTCCCAGAGGTGGTTTCTCTCCATAAACATGTCAAACTCATCGGTGCCGATTATTGCCGTTATGGGTGTCCTGATATTTATCCCTGGTATTAAACGGCCAAGCTCAAAACTGTAGATGAGTGTATTGATAAAAGCAAGTCCGCGGCCCTTCCCTCCGAGTGACCCGGGGGCAAGGCTTACCACATTGGTTTCATCAATCACCGCCGACTCTTCGAAATTTATTACCCGTCCCTTGTTCATCTCCCTGCGCCGCCTTCTGATGATATTGATCAGATACTCCCTCAGCTCTTTCAGGTTGCTGAAGTCGGTCACCTTCACAGGGTTTATCATCTTCGCGATCTTAACCTCTCCCCGCGCCATGAGCCACAGCGAGAAATGGTTCTTCATGGCGTGATATGCAAGTGAATCTTCAGGAACTGATTCGAGATAATTCTCAAACTCCTTCATGGATTTTGCAACAGCGATCTGACGTCCCTGATTGTCCCTGTAAATAAAGTGGCCAAAGCCGAGATAATAATTGATGAAGGATTTTATATCGCGTAGCAGGCTTTCTGAATTCTTGTTTATGAAATTGGATTTCAGGGAGAAAGCGTACCGGGCATTTTCAGGGTCGGATGACTGCAATACAGTCGGAAGGTTAGGAAGTTCTCTTCTGACATGACTTATCAGATCGTATCCTGCCTTGTCGAGAAGAACTCCGTGTTTGGGGAATCGCATATCGGATATGACGCAAAGAAGATTGTCGCGGTACTTATCGAATGCCGTTAGCGCATCTTCATAGGTCGAAGCAAGGATAATCTTTGGTCTGGCCCTCAGCTTCAATACTTTATATAATTCATCCGTCGAAACATCCTCAATGAGGGTTCTTGTCTGCTCCAGAACAAGTTCATAAAGCATGGGCAGGTAGCTTGAATAGAAATCTGCCGAATCCTCCACGATCAGGATAACGCCCGTAAGTCCTTTTCTTGTGTCATTGTCGACATTAACCCTGTCTTCCAGCAGATTGACCATGGCAAAAAAGACTTTCGACTCACCGGTCCAGACAAAATAATTATCGAAGGGAACACCGGCAGCCTTTTGCTTTTTCACATAATCGATGTCGCCCGGGTTATTAAGCAGAAGGAAGGTTGGGATATAGGGATATTTATACTTTATTTTCCTGCAAAGCCTCATCGGGCTTTTCTTATCGACGCCGACCATAAAAATTATCATGTCGTAGTGTCTGGATTTCAGCCGGTTGAAGGCTTCATCCTCACCTGAGACACCTGAAACACGCGGCAGGGAGGAGAGGCTGAGATGACGGTATTCTCCCAGTATATGGTCGGAGAACCTGCCTTCTCCCTCTATGGAATAGGCATCGTAGAGATTGGCTATAAGAAGTATCTCTTTAACCTTAAATGGCTGAAGGTCATGAAAAACATCGCGGTCAGCATTATGCCTGTCGAGAAACATTTGGAGCAGTTTTTTGCTCGGCACGCTGGCCGGATCTTCATCCTCCCTGAAGGGAGCGCCTTTCAGGTGGATTATATCCCTGGCCTTGTAACTGTTTATATACCCGGTAATCAGGCTCGCGATATTCTGTATCAGATCCCTCTCCTCCTTAAGGAAAGGACCCTCGAAATCAGTGCTGAATTCCTTTGTATAAAAGATCTCGATGAGACCTTTCTCCTCATCGATGGTATTGAACTCCTGGGCCATGTGCCATGCCGATTCCTGGAAATCAACCGATTCGAACTGCTTGCCGTTATAGCTTATCCTGGCGCATGTATAATCGGGGTACTGCCACGCCGCAGGTAAGAGCAGTACGATCTGCTGGAGAGTTTCGTCAACAGGCTTTCCTTCCTTCAGAATATATGTCGTCTGATTAATGCAACCAAGCTCCTTAAGCCTCTCCTGCTGATCGTGAAGAAGTCGTTTATATTCAAGATTCTGGTGCCCGGATTCCTCCATTGTGAGAGATTTCAATCAGAATAAACCTTAAAATTACTAAAATAGTTTAAGATTCTGAACCTTCACAATGGTGCGCCCCTATTCAACTTTCCATGTCGAACCGCTCTTAAGCAGATCGTCCATGCATGCTACCGGAGACTTTTTCTGCATTTCACTGATCTGTTCCTCAACGGCGATTTCGTAGGTCTGACCGCTTACTGCCCTTATAATACCCAGCGCCATAGGGTATTCAGGATATCTCATGTTTGCCAGCATGTATTGTATTCCGGGATTTGGCTCCCGGGGATCGTGCACCAGCAAATCCTTCTCAGTGATGCCGTTACCAAGAGATACGACTCTCAGTTTAAGACCGTCAAGAGCAAGTCCCTTGTCTCTGTTATTGCCGAAGATCATAGGCTCTCCCTCTTTGAGGATAATGGTTCTCTCATCCCTTACCTCTTTATCTGCAATAACATCGTGGATACCGTCATTAAATATCACACAGTTCTGCAGAACTTCAATAACTGATGTTCCCTTGTGCTTTGCGGCCTCGACGTAGATCCGGGTTGAAAGGGTAACATTCGCATCGACTGTCCTCGCGAAAAATTTTCCCTTTGCACCGATAACAAGTTCGCCAACCGAGAATGGTTCCTCAACTGTTCCGAAAGGTGATGTCTTTGTAACGAGTCCTCTTTCAGAGGTGGGTGAATACTGGCCTTTGGTCAGACCGTAGATCTCATTGTTGAACAGGATAATATTTATATCAATGTTGCGTCTTATGGCATGTATGAAATGGTTGCCACCTATAGCCAGTGCATCCCCGTCGCCTGTAATCTGCCAGACTGAAAGCCGGGGGTTGGCTGTTTTGACGCCTGTGGCAATTGCAGAGGCTCTTCCGTGGATACTATGAAAACCGTAAGTATTCATATAATAGGGGAAGCGCGAAGAACAGCCTATACCTGAAATGAAAGCAAAATTCTCGCGCGGGATGCCCAGCTCCGATAAAGCTCTCTGCACGGCATTAAGCACTGCATGGTCTCCGCAGCCCGGGCACCACCTTACCTCCTGGTCGCTCTTGAAATCCTTCGGAGTATATTCAGAAGAACGATGCTCATCCATTTTATTTGCCCTCCAGAATTTTAATACATTGATCCTTTATTTCCTGCAAGGTAAAGGGAAGGCCCTGTACCTTGTTGATCTGCAGGTATGTGAACTCCTGGTACTTCATCCTCAGATAATTCGCCATTTGTCCCAGATTGAGTTCACAAACGACTATTTTTTGGTATTTGCTGAATATTTCCCTCACATTCTTAGGCAGAGGATTCAGATAGTTGAAGTTCACAAATCCTACATTATGACCCTCCTCCTTTAGTTCCCTCACTGCAGCCATAATATACCCGTAAGAGCCGCCCCAGCCAACCACGAGCAGTTCGCCCGATTCATGTCCGGTCACCTTCAGGTCGGGGACCTTTTCTTCCACCCTGCTCACCTTTTCGGCTCTCAGCCTTACCATAAGTTCGTGATTATCCGGGATATAAGAGACTGTGCCCTTTACGGTTTTTTCCAGACCACCTATTCGGTGCTCTAAACCGGGGGTTCCGGGGATGGCCCAGTATCTCGACAATCTTTTTTCATCCCGTTTATATGGCAGGAAAGGGGTCTCTTCCTGTGCCGGTCGCGGAGGCATTATGTCAGGCAGGTCTTTCATCTCAGGTATTCTCCATGGTTCGGTACCGTTTGCCAGGTAGCTGTCGGTGAGTAATATAACCGGCGTCATATGCTCGACTGCTATCCGTGCAGCCTCAAATGCATAATCAAAACAGTCGGCAGGTGTGCTTGCTGCCAGCACTACGACCGGGCATTCGCCGTTACGGCCGTAGAGTGCCTGCAGAAGGTCGGCCTGTTCGGTTTTCGTAGGCAGCCCGGTTGAAGGCCCCCCCCTCTGAACATTGACTATTACGATCGGAAGCTCGGCCATTACCGCCAGACCTATTGCCTCAGTTTTAAGTGCCAGTCCCGGCCCTGAAGTCGAAGTAACTGCCAGATATCCGGCGAAACTGGCTCCAAGGGCTGTGCAGATACCGGCAATCTCATCCTCGGCCTGGAAACTTTTAACTCCCAGATCCTTCCTCAATGCCAGCTCTTCAAGGATTCCGGTAGCCGGGGTTATCGGGTAGGATCCCACAAAGAGCTTAAGTCCTGCTTTTTCGGCAGCGGCCATTAGTCCCCACGCTGTAGCGGCGTTACCGCAGATGTTACGGTAGATACCGGGTGCGATCCTGGCAGGACTTACCCTGTAAACCGGTGTAAGGGCTTCGATAGTCTCGGCATAGTAATAACCCGCTCTCAGTGCAATCTTATTAGCTTCGGCAATCTGGGGCTTCTTGCTGAACTTTTTTTCAAAATATTTCTCTGTATAATCGAGCTTCCGGTCAAAGAGCCAGTAAACCATTCCGAGGGCAAACATATTCTTTGTCCTGAGGACCGACTTGGGATCGAGACCGAAATCCTTCAAAGCTTCCTTAACCATCGAACTGACCGGGGCAGCGATAATATGCACCCCTTCAAGCTTCTCCTCCTTCAACGGATCAGCCTCATAGCCCGCTTTCTTAATGTTCTTATCTGTAAAATTATCCTCATCGTAAATGAGTGTACCACCCTGTCTGATGGATTTTGCATTGGCTTTAACGGCTGCCGGATTCATAGCGACCAGCACATCGGCAAGATCTCCCGGCGTGAATATCTCCGAATGCCCGAGGTGTACCTGGAAACCCGAAACCCCACCCACAGATCCCTGAGGGGCGCGTATCTCGGCGGGGTAATCAGGAAATGTTGACAGATCGTTGCCATCCAGGGCTGCCGTGTCTGAGAACAGTGTACCTGTCAGCTGCATACCATCGCCTGAGTCACCCGAAAACCGGATTACAACCTCCTCCTTCTCGATAACTCTGGATTTATTACCCATGATCACTCAAATATTTGTTTTGATGCATGAAAAGCACCATATCAATTACTTATGATCTGCAAAATTAAGCTTTATGAATGGCAAAATCATATAAAAAAAGATCTTCGTATATGATATTGGTCATGTTTTCAATTATACTGAACAGGAGAGCTGCGGCTCCAGATATCTGCTTTCTTAAGGTTTATGTTTCCTTCAAAAAACATCCCCGCGATCTTCTCAAAATAGCCGGTATAATCAGAGATAAAGAACTTGTCGGAAGAGGTTCCGGAATCGCTGATTAGCTGGCGTGTTTCGAGCAGGCTCCTGAGCCTGAGCGAGACTATCCGTGATGAATCAACCACCTCGAGGCCGAAATTAAAGAATTTGCTGATCTGGTTTTTAATGACAGGATAGTGGGTACAGGCCAATATAAGGGCATCGATCCCCTCGAGCGTTTCGTTTGACAGATAGGTGCGGATTATGGCATTGCTTATGTCATCATAGATAAAGCCCTCCTCGATCATCGGTACAAGCAGGGGAGTAGCCAGGGAAACGACCGTTGTTGCAGGCGCTTTCTGCTTCAGTTTCAGGTCGTATGTTTCCGAACTGATGGTCCGTTTGGTTCCTATAACACCTACCTTTCTGAAATTCCTTGTACTCACCCAGTCCACAACAGGATCGATCACATCCAGGAGTATGACCTTATCCCCGAACTCTTCAAGGAGATAATCATAAGCGGAAGCAGACGCGGAATTGCATGCAACAAGTACAGCTTTCACGTCAAGCTCAAGAAGGAATTCGGTTATCCTTCGCGAATAAAACCTTATCGATTCCTCTGATTTGTCTCCATAGGGAAGATGTGCCGTATCGCCGAAATAGATCAGGCTTTCGCCAGGCATTATCTGTTTAACAGCTTGGGCAACAGTAAGTCCGCCGACACCTGAATCAAATATCCCAATTGGTTTATTCTTCATTTACAGCAGATTAAAAAAAGGTGCCCCAGATGTAGTTACTTGCCTGGAGACACCCCCTTATGTTGGTGTAAGTGAATTACTTGATACCAAGCTTGGTTTTTACCAGCGAAAGGACATCCGTGCTTTTCGTAGTGTCAAAATAGGCAATCGTCCCGGCTGATATATCAAAAACATAAATGTATCCGTTCTCCCTTCCCACATCGCTGATCGCCTTATCGGCTTTTTGCGTGATAGGAGTAAAGAGCTTAGCCTGCTCTTCCTGCAAGGTTGTTGAGGCATTATTCTGGAAGGTCTGCATCCTGGTCTGAAAATCAGCCAGCTCCTGTTCCTTGGTCTGGCGAACCAGATCGGTGTAGTTCTTCATCTCCTTGAGATAGGTATCATACTTGTTATTGAACTCTACCTGTAAAAGTTCCAGCTCATTAAGAAAGGTTGTTCTCATTTTCTCAAGAGCGGCTGTGGCTTCATCAAATTCAGGCATTGTCTGAATCAGATCGTTCCTGTTGATATGGCCGAACTTAAGATTCTGCGCTGACGAGTCTTGTCCGGCAAAGGCAAAAAGGCTGATCAGAGCCACTATTCCAATAAATCTTTTCATTTCTGTATCGTGTATTAAATTTCGCGTAAAAATAAATATTTAATTCTTATAACCTAATTTTTCAAGGACCTCGTCGCTGATATCGAACTTGGGGTTTGCAAACAATATATTGCCTCCTGCCGCGGAATCGAAGATAACAGCATAGGCTCCTTCAACGGCGATTGTCTTGATCGCTTTCAGTATTTCATCCTGAATGGGCTTAACCAGTTCCTCCCTTTTTTTGAACAGTTCCCCCTCCATTCCGAAATATTTGTTCTGAAGCTCCTTAATCTCTCTCTCCCTGGCTATTATTGCCTCTTCCCGTTTGATTTTCATCTCCTGCGAAAGAAGCACCGACTCACTCTGGTAAGCCTTATACATCTTTTCAACAGCTGCATACCCGTCGGCTATCTCCTTTTCCCACTGTTTGGAAAACTGGTCAAGCTGATCCTGTGCTTTTGTGAAAGCCGGAATGTTCTTCCGGATATATTCCGAATCGACAAATGCATATTTCTGAGCAAAAGCCAGTGATGATGTCAGAATTAATGCCCCTAAAAACAGAATTATCTTTTTCATGATCTGATCTTTAAGATTGAATTTTAAAACTGCTGTCCTATCATAAAATGGAATTGTCCTTTATTTGCATTCGGGTAATTAGCCGGCTCCGGTACCTGGTCGAAGCCGTAACCCCAGTCAATTCCCAGCAAACCGAACATCGGGAGGTTAGCCCTCAGTCCGATACCTGCAGAGCGGTTCATCTTGAACGGGTTATAATCCTTTAACTGGTACCAGGCCCTTCCTGCCTCAAGAAATACCAGTCCGTAAATAGTGGCCTGAGGGTTGAGCGAAACCGGATATCTAACCTCAAAGGTGATCTTTGAGTATACGTTTCCGGAGGATACTCCCCTGACCGGATCGCTGGGTGTAAGCGAGCCGTTTGTATAACCTCTCATTGCTATCACTTCGCGGCCATAAAAGCTATAGCCGGTCATCCCGTCACCACCTATGTAGAAGTTTTCAAAAGGTGAAGGTCCGATATCGCGGTTATAGGATCCCAGGTAGCCAAAGGCAAAGCGTGTATTAAGAACCAGTTTGTCATTGCTTGATATCGGAACAAAATAATCGGCCTTGAATATCCACTTGTGAAACTCTATCCACTGATATTTGATCTCATCCGGCGCCCCCAGCATATTCTTTCCCGTGATTGCAGAATAGGGCGGTGTAGCCTGAACAGACAGATTGAAGGTTGAGCCCTTCCTTGGATAGATAAGGTTCGGGCTTGTTGAGAAACGTGTGATACGAGCGGTCAGGCTCATCATGTTCG
>JAHYJA010000070.1 GCA_019429325.1 Bacteroidales bacterium | reverse complement strand
GTCATTCTGTCAACAATAATCCGGAAGGAGTTTTCCGGCCAATCTTGTGCTAACGAATGACCCCCCCGGGCCCCCCCCTGGGAGGGGGGGTAATGCGCTGGACCTAAGAAGAATATGTAATAGTCATTGAGGATTAACCCCCCTGTTCAGGGGGGTGACACGCGAAGCGTGCCGGGGGGTCATAATTTAAATTCTTCTTTTATTTTGTCCACATAATCAAGCTTTTCCCAGGCAAAGAATTCCACCTTTTTGGTGTATACATTCTTCCCGTTGCCGTTCACTTTTACCGGTTTACTGCCCGGGACCTCATAATAGACCTCCACGTCAGCAACAAAGGGATCCCTGCCGAAGTGTCCGTACGAAGCAGTTTTCAGGAAGACCGGGTTTTTCAATCCGAAGCGCGCGATGATGGCATAAGGCCTCAGATCGAAAAGGTTACTTACCTTTTGTCCTATAGCACTGTCGTTCAGGATATTGCCTTTGGAGTCCTTAACTGTTGCCGTTCCGAATGTATTAACGAACAGGCCGACGGGGTGTGATACTCCGATAGCATAGGCAACCTGTATGAGTGCCTTGCTGCAGACCCCTGCAGCCACCAGGTTCTTGGCTATATGCCGTGCGGCGTAGGCTGCCGACCTGTCTACCTTTGACGGGTCCTTACCGGAGAATGCCCCGCCTCCGTGAGCGCCATGGCCCCCGTAGGTGTCGACTATGATCTTGCGTCCGGTAAGACCGGTATCGCCGTGAGGGCCCCCGATAACGAATTTCCCTGTCGGGTTGACAAGGAGCTTCATATCACCGGTAAAGAGTTTCCGTATCCTTGCCGGCAGCTTTTTTCTGACCCTGGGGAGGAGGATGCTCTTCAGATCCGCGGTGATCTTCTCCTGCATGGCTTTTTCCGCCACCCTGGCAGCCCCGGGCGACCCGTTGGCGGGCAGCACGAATTCGTCGTGCTGGGTGCTTACCACGATCGTATCGATACGCAGGGGCTTATTGCTATCGTCATATTCGATGGTAACCTGCGATTTGCTGTCGGGCCTGAGATATTTCATCTGCTTTCCAGCCTTTCTGATCACTGCCAGTTCCTGGAGGATGATATGTGAAAGCTCGATACTGAGAGGCATGAAGTTATCCATCTCGCGACAGGCATATCCGAACATCATTCCCTGGTCGCCTGCTCCCTGCTCTTCGGGTTTCTCCCTTACGACGCCCTGGCGGATATCAACCGATTGTTCGTGTATCGTCGATATCACCCCGCATGAGTCGCAGTCGAACCGGTACTCCGCCTTTGTATATCCTATATCCCTTATAACCCTGCGGGCTGTCTCCTGGACATCAACCCAGCCCTCGGTACGCACTTCGCCTCCGCATACTACAAGTCCGGTTGTTACAAAAGTCTCGCAGGCTACCTTCGATTCAGGGTCCCAGCGAAGGAATTCATCAAGCAGTGCATCAGAGATCTGATCGGCAACCTTGTCGGGATGCCCCTCGGATACAGATTCGGACGTAAACAGATATCCCATAAGAATTTTATTTTTTCAGTTAAACAAAAGATGGGAAGGTTGGTCGACTGACGAAACGGGAAGATTACTGTTTTAGCATTTTTTCCTGTGGTTGCAATCAGAACAAATCTTTCCACCAGAATCTATGATGCAAATGAAATAAAAAAAATCGAGAACACAAAGGATCTATCCGTTTGTAAGCAGTCTGAAAACCTCTTCAAGGTTGCTCTCCTTTTTCTGCAGGGAGAGGACAGTAAGGCTGTTATTCACTGCAAATGAGAAGATTGCAGGACGTATATCCTCTTCAGAATCAGCTTCAATAATCCAGATATTATCTTTTAAATTTCTGGCAGAAGAAACCCCGGGTACTTTGGAGATGGCGTCCTTATCGGCAATCCTGTCAAACTCGACGGTCACGATCTGGCCCGGCTGCTTGATTTTTGACCAGAGCTTGCTTTTCTCCTCGTCGGCCACTATTCTGCCCTTGTCTATAATGATGACCCTGTCGCAGATGGCTTCGACCTCCTGCATTATATGTGTTGAAAGCAGGATGGTCTTCTCTATTCCGGCCTCTTTGATGAGGTTTCTGATACCGACTATCTGGTTCGGATCGAGTCCTGTCGTGGCCTCGTCGAGTATAAGTATCTCAGGGTCGTGGATAAGCGCCTGGGCAAGCCCCACTCTCTGGCGGTATCCTTTCGACAGGGATCCTATTTTTTTATTCTGTTCGGGTTCAAGACCTGTGATGCTGATGATCGAGTCGACCGCCTCCTTCTTTGGCCGGGCATTCTTGTAGAAAGAGGCGACGAACCCGAGGTATTCCCTCACATACATCTCGGGATAGAGGGGGTTGTTCTCGGGAAGGTACCCGATGAGTTTTCTTATTTCGAGGCTGTCGCTGCTGCTTTCGATACCTTTCACGAGGACCCTCCCGGATGAGGCGGGGAGGAACCCTGTAATAATCTTCATCATGGTTGATTTGCCGGCGCCGTTGGGTCCGATAAAACCGGCTATCCTGCCTGTTTCAATAACGAAGGAGACGTTATCGAGGGCCTTCTGCTCTCCGTAGAATTTTGTAACTCCCTGTACTGCAATAGACATAATGATGTTCTGAGGGTTTTATCGCTGAGCGCTAAGATAGGGCTTTGGCATATTATCTGCAAACATGTCCCTGCAGGGAGGATCGATTTAAAATTATTGTATTTTTATCGGTTGTCACCAAAACTAAAATCATGAGTTCATATAACCGTCGCGATTTCCTGAAAACATCCCTTATGGGAGGAGTGGCGCTGGCAGGCATGAATCCCCTGAGTGCCATCGCTGCAGAAAAGAAAGCACTGGCCGGCCCAGCCCGGGTTGCCCTTACGCATGGCGACAACAGGGCTGATATGGCGTTCCGTTCCCTTTCGTACTTCTCGAAGGAGATAAAGCAGGCTATCGGCAACAAGCTTGTCGTGCTGAAACCCAATAATGTATCGATAGACGTACCGCTTGCAGCGACTCATGCCGATACCCTCGAGGGGGTTCTTGAATTCCTCTGGTCGATCAACAGGCTGAAGAACGTCGTGATAGCAGAATCTGCGGCCAACGGGCCCACTCTGGAGGGCTTCAGCAACTACGGGTACAACCGTCTGGCGAATAAATATCAGGTGAAGCTTATTGATCTCGACCAGGAGAAGTTTGATATTGTGCATGTGTTTGACGAGAAGAGTTTCGCTCCGCAGAAGGTAAGGATGTCGTCGATGCTTCTCGACAGCAACTCGTATATTGTTTCGGTTGCAAGGATGAAGACGCACGACCGTGTGATAGCCACCCTCTCGCTGAAGAATATTGTTTTCGGTGCACCGATCAAGGATCTGGGCTATGCCTGGGGTTCGGCCCGGAAGCCGGGCACGGTGATAGACAAGCCGATCGTTCACGGGGGAGGGTTCAGGGGGATAAACTATAATCTCTATACGCTTTCACAGAGGCTCCATCCGCATCTGGCTCTCATCGACGGCTTTGAGGGTATGGAGGGGAACGGCCCCAACAACGGTACCCCCGTCGATCACCGCATCTGTGTGGCAAGCACCGACTGGTTCTCTGCCGACCGTGTTGGGATTGAGCTGATGGGAATAGACTTTGCCAGGATAGGGTATCTTAATTATTGCGCAAGGACCGGCTCAGGCTCTGCGGACCTGAGCCGGATCGAGATACTGGGTGAAGAGGTCGCCAGGCATGTGAGGACCTATCAGCTGAGCAAGAATATCGAAAACCAGCTCGTCTGGATGAATCCTGTGACTGCCTGAGGAAAACCCCGATAAGCCGGAGCTATGGAAAACCAGGTTCAGGTAATTACCGTGATGGTAATTTATATCTCTCTCCTGATTTTCTGGGGATTATACCAGGGGAGGAAAGTTAAGTCCGGCAGCGACTATTCAATTGCCGGCAGGCGTCTGCCCGGGTGGGTGGCCGCTCTGTCTGAAAGGGCGACGGGAGAATCATCGTGGGCCCTGCTGGGTCTTCCGGGAGCCGCCTACGCGATGGGCCTGACAGAAATATGGACAGCCCTGGGCTGTGTGGCCGGAATAATAACTGCCTGGGCAGTTCTTGCCTGGAGGCTGCGGGATGAGGCCGAGAAATACAATGTCACCACCTTCACCGAATACCTTTCGGCAAGGCACGGCGAGACGGGAAGGATGCTGAGACTGATAAGCAGTTTTGCAATAGTCTTCTTTTTCTTCTTTTATGTGGGAGCTCAGTTCCTCGGCGGAGGGAAGACACTCCATACCCTTTTCGGACTTAAACCGGGGACGGGCGTACTGATAACTGCCGCCGTGATCGTTCCCTACACCATTTACGGCGGATTCAGGAGCGTAGTCTATACCGATGTGGTGCAGGCCCTGGTGATGATCATCACACTTATCGCGGGTCCGATAGTCGGGATCATTTATATAATGAATGATCACGGAACCTTTGCTGCAGGTATCCCTGAGGCGCTGGCGCTGGCAGGAGACACCTACACATCCCTTACGGGAATGGTTAAGGGTTTTGGTGCCGGAGTGATCATCTCCGGCGGATTCAGCTGGTTCTTCGGTTATCTCGGCGGACAGCCCCAGTTAAGCATGCGGTTCATGGCGATAAGCGATCCGTCCCAGGCAAAGAAAGCCCGCAACATCGGCATAGCCTGGACGATTATTGCATATACCGGAGCATTGATGCTCGGATGGATCGGCATCGCCATCTTCGGCCCCGCGGGGCTCACCGATCCGGAATATGTTATGCCGGCCGTTATCATGAGGCTCTTCCCTCCCGTTATAGCTGCTGTTCTGATCACCGGGGCCATCGCGGCCATGATATCGACAGCCGACTCGCTCCTCATACTCTCTGCCACAGAGCTAACGGAGAGCCTTAAGAGGAAAAGGGAAACCACCCTGAGGCGGCACCGTGCAACTACAGCCCTCCTCGCTGTGATAGCACTGGGACTATCATACGTATCGCCGTCGAAACTGATATTCACTCTTGTAAGCTATGTATGGGCAGGCATCGGATGCACATTCTCCGTGGTCATCCTGTTCACGCTCTTCTGGAAGAGATTCCATGGCCGGGCCGCCGTAGTAACGGTGATCACCGGTCTGCTCTTTACGGTCCTCTGGATAAGCGGAGGGTTTGAACAGCATTACAGGGTAACACCTGCCAAAACAGAGTTTCTTCTTAATCAGGGGATTATCGACGAGAATGGGAAAAGTCTCCTCCTTGAGATTGAAGGCGAGAGGTATGTGAATTCATCGAAGTTCGGGAATGCCCTTAACGAAATCTCAGGGGGGATTTACGACCCCGGAAGGCTGTCGGTCATCACTAATGCATATAACGTAAAAGGCATACCGGCACGACTGACTACATTCATAGTTGCGCTTCTCACAGCCGTGGTTTCGGCGTTTCTGATTCCTCCGGGGAAAAAGAAGAGATCCCCTACCCGTACATAAACTGGCCCACCTTGGCAAATGATGCCTTGGGGTTAACACAGCAAACAGGTATTTTGGAGCTGTTGGCAATGATATATTGTTCGGCGGCGCCGAACACATAATCTGCAAGGGAGATGTTCCTGGTGGTCATGGTCATTATCAGATCGGCATTTATCCTTTGTGCAAAGTTCAGTGTCTGTTTTGCGAAACTGCCTTTGGGGATCTCGTGGATCTGATATTGTATATTGTTTTGCGTCAGGTATTTGATTGCGAAATTAAGGTTGACGTTCACCAGTCTCAGCAGGCTCTTGTCGGTGGTTTTCTGTTTAAGGATATGCACCTTCGAATCGAAATATTTCCCCATAAAGATCGCCATCCCCATTTTCTCCTTGTTCTCGAGCCTGAAATCGACGGGGAACACGATATTATGGTATCTCTCCATATCGAGAGGAGGACTTTGCACAACGATAAAGGGTATTTTTGATTTAACAATAACTTTCAGCGCCCAGCTTCCGGTAAGCTTCTGCATTCCCTGCATCCCGTGAGTTCCCATCACCACAAGGCTCGCTTCCATATTATTAACAAAATCGGCGATTGTGGTGAATATGCTTCCCTTCACCACATAAGCAGAAACCCGCATATTATATTTCCTGCTGCCTTCGTCCGCCACACGGTTGAGGAGGGCCCTCTTTTCTCCCTCGACCCTGGTTTTGACCGAGGAATCCACGATATGCAGTAAACAGATATCATTCCTGACCATACGGGCTATTTTTGCGGCATGAGCAAGAGCAGATTCAGCAACAGGAGTAAAATCCCATGGTACAACTATACTTTTGTTCTGTTCTTCCATAGCTTTATTGTCTTTTGAGTTTTACCAAAGTTATTCAGAATTTACCAATAAACAAACCAATAATCAATTGATTCCCTTTCTGCAATATAATAACTGAAATGAGCGCCGAAAATTACTCCCGGCATGCAAATATTCTGAAAAAGAGGGGAGTAATCCGCAAAAATAGTGCCATACAGTAATAAATCATGCGGAATCAAGTTATTGTATGGGGTGCAAACGGGGGTTAATTTTATTTTGTCATTTTTTGACGCCAACAATTTATTACTTTTGCAAAGGGATCATTATTGATGTAAAAGCTATATGGTAAGAAGAATAAAAGTTAAGAAGCTGATGGCTGAACCCACTCTGGGGAAAGATGTGCTGGTAAAGGGCTGGGTGCGCACAAAGAGGGGAAACAGGAATATTGTATTTATTGCACTGAACGACGGATCGACCATTAATAATATTCAGATTGTGGCAGATGCCGCTTCCTTTGATGAGAGCCTGCTTAAGGATATCACCACGGGTGCCAGCATCGGGGTTACCGGCAGGCTGGTGGAGTCGCAGGGCGGGGGGCAGAATATTGAGATCAGCGCTTTGCATATAGAGATCTACGGAAAGAGCGATGCAAACACCTACCCGCTTCAGAAGAAGGGTCACTCGATGGAATTTCTTAGGGAGAACGCTCATCTCCGTTTCAGGACCAACACCTTCGGGGCTGTTTTCAGGATAAGGCACGCCATGGCGTTTGCCATACATAAGTACTTTAACGACATCGGGTTCTTTTACCTGCATACACCTATAATTACCGGAAGCGATGCTGAGGGTGCAGGTGAAATGTTTCACGTAACCACTCTAGATCTGAAGACTATCCCCCGTGGTGAAGACGGGGCCATAGATTTCCGCGAGGATTTTTTCGGCAAGGAGACCAACCTTACCGTTTCCGGACAGCTGGAGGGAGAACTCGGCGCCCTGGCTCTCGGGGAAATATATACTTTCGGACCCACCTTCAGGGCTGAGAACTCGAACACTCCGCGCCATCTGGCCGAATTCTGGATGATAGAGCCTGAGATGGCTTTTTATGATCTTAACGACAACATGGATCTGGCGGAAGATTTTGTGAAATATCTTATCAGGTATGCTCTTGAGAACTGTAAGGAGGACCTTGAGTTTCTTGACAGGATGGTTAACCCCGGTCTTTCCGGGAGGCTTAAGTTCGTCGTGGAGAATGAGTTTGTAAGGATCACCTATACCGAAGCGGTGGATATCCTTTCAGCATCGGGCAGGAAATGGGAGTTCCCTGTGGGATGGGGAAGGGATCTGCAGGCTGAACACGAGAGGTATCTTGTAGAGGAACACTTCCTGAAGCCTGTGATAATTACCGATTATCCGAAGGAGATCAAAGCTTTTTATATGAAGCAGAACGACGACGGCAGGACCGTAAGGGCGATGGATGTTCTCTTCCCGGGTATCGGAGAGATAATTGGAGGGTCGCAGAGGGAGGAGGTATACGACAAACTGCTTGCCAGGATAAGGGAGCTGAAACTGCCTGAAAAGGATCTGTGGTGGTACCTCGATACAAGGAGGTTCGGCACGGCTCCCCACAGCGGCTTCGGGCTGGGATTTGAAAGGTTCATACTGTTTGTTACCGGGATGGCCAATATACGCGACGTCATTCCCTTTCCCAGAACCCCTAAGAATGCAGAATTTTAAACGACAGTATAGTCAGTCAGTCAGGATAACCAGAGCAGGATGTTAAGGCAGAAGTTACAGCAGAAACTGATTCAAAAGCTTTCACCACAGCAGATACAGATGATAAAGCTGCTGGAGGTGCCTACCTTGCAGATCGAACAGCGCATCAAAAAGGAGCTTGAGGATAATCCCGCCCTTGAGGAGGGACCGGAGGAGGATGACCTTCAGAATGAAGAGCCGGAAGAGGAGCCGTTTGAGGATAATGACAAGGACAAGGAAGAGTTCACGATCGACGATTATATTGACGACGACGACATCCCGGAGTATCGCCTTCAGGTGAGCAATTACAGCAAGGATGATGAGAGGCGCACGGAGATCCCGTTTTCCGTTGGATCATCCTTCACCGAGCATCTCAAATCCCAGCTTGACCTGAGGGAACTGACTGAAAAACAGAAGGTCCTTGGTGAGTACATACTGGGGAATATCGATGAGGACGGGTATCTGAGGAGGGAGCTGGAAAATATTTCGGACGATCTGGCATTCCTTCAGAATGTGAGCGCCTCCGCGGAAGAGCTTGAAGAGGTTCTCGCTGTTATACAGGACCTTGACCCGCCTGGTGTGGGCGCCAGGAACCTCAGGGAGTCCCTTCTGTTACAGATCTCAAGAAAGGATCAGTCGCTCGTGCATGTAAAAACTGCAGGAACGATACTTGAATCGTTCTTCGAGGAGTTCAGTAAGAGGCATTACGACAAGATAATAGGGAAGCTCGGCATCGGTGAACATGAGCTTAAGACAGCCATCGACGAGATACTCAAGCTCAATCCCAAACCAGGAGGCGTTTACAGTGAATCATCCGGGAAAAGTGCCCAGGCCATCATTCCTGATTTCATACTTGAGCTGACAGAGGATGGTTTTGACCTGCACCTTAATTCACGCAACCTTCCTGAGCTGAGGCTGAGCTCTGCCTACAGCGACATGCTTCATTCCTACAGCAGGAACAAGGGTCAGAAGAAGGAGATGAAGGAGGCCGTCCTTTTTGTAAAACAGAAGATCGACTCCGCCCGGTGGTTCATCGACGCCATCAGGCAGAGGCAGAACACCCTTCTTCTGACGATGAACGCTATACTGGAGTATCAGAGGGAATATTTTATTGAGGGTGATGAAACGAAGCTTAAGCCTATGATACTGAAGGATGTTGCCGAGATGACGGGCCTTGACATCTCAACCGTATCGAGAGTTGCGAACAGCAAGTATATTCAGACGCATTTCGGGATAATGCCCCTGAAATTCTTCTTTTCTGAGGGTTTGCAGACGTATAATGGCGAGGAGGTGTCGACCAGGGAGATAAAAAGGATCCTGCAGGATTGCATCAGCAACGAGGAAAAGAGGAGGCCGCTTACCGATGAACGACTCACAGAGATCCTTCAGGAGAAAGGATACGTGATAGCCCGCCGTACAGTAGCCAAATACCGTGAGCAGCTCAATATACCGGTAGCAAGATTAAGGAGAGAGATATAATGACAAACGACGGGACCCCGGAAAGCGGCAACAGCGTGGCAAAAGTGATCTCACTGCTCTTCCACCCCTTGTTCATGCCCTTGTACGGTCTGCTGATAATCTTTTCTGCGCCGACACTTCTTGGTTATCTGCCCCTGGCAGTCAAAAAGATCCTCTTCATAATAATTGCGATAAACAACGTTCTGATACCTCTCACATTACTTCCCTTCTTCAGGTTCAGGAACATTATCAGCTCGTATGCGATACGCGACAGGAAGGAAAGGATTATCCCGATGCTTGCCGTAACTTTCCTTTATTCAATTACGTCAATTATTGTGTATCGTTTACAGATCCCGGTGTTCCTCAAGACATTTATTGTTTCCACGGCCTTCCTGTCGCTGGGAGCGACCATGGTAAACTTCTGGTGGAAGATCTCGGTCCATTCGGTTGGAGTCGGGGCACTTGTGGCGCTTGTTTTCTTCCTCTCGGTCAAGATGTATACTGCTCTCACCTGGCATCTCATTGGAGTGATACTGGTCGGGGGCTTTGTGCTTTCGTCGAGGCTCCGGCTTAATTCTCACACTCCTGCACAGGTATGGGCCGGGTTTGCCCTCGGCCTTTTAGGGATAGCTCTCTTTATGTTAGTCTTTTAGAAGCTCTCCGAGGGCATTCCCGAGGAGATCCCTGCTCATCTCAGCCAACCCGCTGCTCCACATTGCCCTGTTGGGCCGGCGGGGCATATTGCCGCTGACTGCCTTCTGGCTGACAGTCGCGAACCAGCCTTTTGAAGAGAGATAAGCTGCAAGGTATTCCTGCTCGGTCTGGCCGGGAGTCGGGATCAGCAGTGCACTGCATCCCAGGCTCACAAGCTCCATGATGGTCGTATAACCGGGTCTGCAGATTACAGATCCGCTTGTCCTTAAAATATGCCCCATTGCGGAGGAGCTAAGGTGCTGGCAGAAAATGTAGCTTCCGGACCTCTCCGGTTCCCGGCTTTCTGAAGGCTTCCCTTCGAGGATAACCGTCAGCGGACCGCCTGCTCCGGCAGTGCTGATCAGTTTCTCCTTCAGCAATCCCCTCTGTGGCTCAGGGCCCGAGAGGATGATGGTGTTGTAAGGTTCGCCGCGGGTCAGAAGGTAAAGGAGCGGGTCAACAGATTGGCTTCCACGGGCGCCTGAATCGTCAAAACGCGATAAGATACCTGTATATCTGACATTTGCAGGAAGCTTAATTCCGCGGGTGAGCCTTCCTGTAAGATTCTCCTCCCCGGGGAGGTCAGGGATAAAGCAGAGATCATATTTTTTTATGATCATCCTGTGCAGGATCACCCCTGCCGGCTCGAGGAAGCGAAGGTAAGGAGGGAAAGGGATCCTGGGCTGATGAGTGATATAGGCTGTTCTGACGCTACTGTTCCATAACCCGAAGCGGTTATCGCTTATAACGATACCGATATCATACTCCCTGATAATCCTCTTCAGCCTAAGGTGGTCCCGTATTGAATGGAACAGAAGCAGGGGCAGTTGCAGGAAAAGTACCAGGTACTGGGGGAGGTGCCGGGAGTAGAAGGGCCTGAACCCGGCGAAACGGATGTATTCCATCCCCTCAGTTTCCTTTCGGAACAGTGCAGTATGCTCCTCTCCGGCGGCTATAAATATCCGGTTGTTCATTTCCTGCAGACGCCTGGCGAGCGGTATCATGCGTCCGGCATGGCCGAGCCCCCATTCGAGCGGGGAGATGAGTATATTCTCAGGAGCTTTCAATTTCACCCGGAGACTCGGACAGTGATGCCCAGTTTGCGAACCTCTGCCGCTATCTTACGCAGATCGGCAAGAGGCACCTTCTTGAGATCATTGCCATCAGGGGTGTCGCGCGAGATGGTATAGACCATCACCTCGGCAGGCTTTATCATTTCAAGGGCTTTGAGCCAGGCAGTGATCTCCTCAGGAGTTGTATTGTCAATGACCTTTCCGTTGTAGACACCTCTCAGGAAAAGGGTCTGTATGATCAGCCGGCTGTTGAACTCCTTAAGGTTCCGGATGAGCTCCGCCACTTTGATGTTCACCCTGGGCTGGTTGTGCGTCCTGACGGTGAGATCGAAGCCCGAGTCGAGCTTCAGGATGTTCATGTCGATCCTGAGAAGGGCCTCCCTGATGCCGGGAAGAGTTATTCTGCTGGAGTTTGATAATACCGCGATCTTTGTTTCAGGGAAATATTTGTCGCGCAGCGCTATGGTATCGTCAATAATCTCAGGGAAGGAGGGATGGAGCGTTGGTTCACCGTTGCCTGCAAAAGTGATAACATCGGGGGGCCGGTCCATATCCTTCATTTCCGATAGCTTTAACTCAAGCGCGAGGCGCACCTGGTCGCGTGATGGCAGGTAGAGTGATGGATCCTTTACATTGGGAGTCCAGCCGCATTCACAATAGATGCAGTTGAAATTGCATACCTTCCTTGAGGCAGGAAGCAGGTTGATCCCCAGCGAGTTGCCCAGCCTCCTGCTGTTGACGGGCCCGAATATTATCTTATCAAAAAGGAATGTGGCCATTTTCGTTCGGAAAAACAGTTGCAAAAATAGCATAATTATTGATGAAAGCCGGCAACCGTTTGATATGCGGCGTCAGATGAGCCTCACGATCCTGCTCTCGGCGCTAAGTCTCATGTTCACCAGATCAGCATCCCCGATCAGAAGGAGGCCGGGCCGCGTTCCCGGCACGATTCTGCCAAAGCGGTCCTCTTCTCCCAGCGCTCTTGCCCCGTTGATTGTGGCCCATCTGATCATTTCCTCAAGGGTGAACTGCGGGAAATGCTTCTGCAGTGTCTTAAGCTCATCCAGGATGCTTAATCTGCTGTTCGAAGCCAGGCTGTCAGTGCCTGTCACTATCTGACAACCTTCTCCTGCGAGAAGGTCGAGGGGTGGCAGGCTCTTTTCAATAAAAAGGTTGGAATTGGGGCAGAGGCACCAGTAGAGAGAGCCGCGTTCCATGACCGCCTTCACCGCAGCCCTGTCGGCAAAGGTGTTGTGAACGAGGATAAGGTTGCCTGAAGGTGTTATCTCACGGAGCACCGCAGCAGCGTGATCCGGTGCAAAAGCGCCGGGCGGAGCGCTTATTCCTGCTTCTCTGTAAAGAGTCATTAAGGGTCCGCGGCGGTTCTCAATGAATTCCTTCTCCCCTTGTGTTTCCATGAAGTGGATGGTGGTAACCTTGTTTTTCCAGCTCTTTTCCCTCAGCAAACGGAACATCGGCAGAGAAACTGAATAGACTGAATGGGGAACCATGTAACATGGCATCTCCGCTGAGGCGGCTGTCTGCTGGACCGGTTCTGCTTCATCCATTCTGTCACGGGCTGTGAGTGGATCGGTCCCGAACACCTCGAGGAAGTTCACATAGCTTATCCTGCTCTCCATTTTGACAGGGAATGAAGCTGCAGTATTGCAAATATCACCGCATAACACAATACCCTCCTTCAACATTTCATCATCGGCGGCTCGCATTGAAGAGCGGATCTCCTCCGGGGAACCGCGCCTGCCCGCCTGCAGTTGTCTGATGAAATCGCTCAGCCCGTTAAGCACGGCCATCCTCCCTTTCAGGTAAGAAAGCTCGAGGTGGGTGTGGCAATTCACGAATCCGGGCACAATGATGCCGTTATGGAACTCCAGAGATGATCTTTCCCTTAGTGCGCCCGTTGTTTCCTCAATATTAAGGATGGTGCCGTCGTCGCCGGTGGTGATAATGCCTCTTTTCAGCGGGGGTCCGCTGTTGGTGAGAATATAGTGTGCCGAGAAATGCCTCATCACCTGACAGGGGTTCCTGTGAATCTTATGTTACGGACACTCATGTGTTTTTCAATGCCGGGATGCTGATTCTGATAATCGACGAACCAGCCCCTCAGATAGACGGTTGCGCCGCGGGGTAAGGTTTTCAGTATACTGTAACTGTGCTCACGGCCATCTTTTATGTACCTTAATGTGCTGAGATGATCGGTCTGCAGGCTGTCGGGCCTTGCCGGATAGTAAAGGAAGAGGCCCGATACAGGATCAATTGTCTGATCATCCGGATGAATTGTCAGAGAGAAGCTGAGCGAAAATGTGCCTGGTTCTTTTAGCTCCAGGTCAAGTCCGGGCGGATCGTCACCAAACGGGTCAGGCATGAAATAACTTTTTTCTCCCGGCCACAAATCTTCCATCCTTAACCTGACCTGTGTGGCTTCGCTGACAAACCTCGACTCCATCTCGCTTAACCTGCCAAGGGCCAGATCGTAGATCCTTATCAGGCTTTTTGGTTTTTTGACGAAATAGTATCTCAGGGTTTTTTCCATTTCATCCAAGGTATAGCCATATTTTCCGATCGCATCTGAAAAGGTTTCAAGCGAATCTTTCGCGGAGACTACGTAGCGCATCCTGGGAAGAGTGAGAAGCCCGTCGGCAAGATAAATATCGGTGAGCACATCAACCAGTATATTCTCCGGTATCAAGCCCTTTCTCTCCGACCTGCTTTTCCGTCCGTCGCACGAGCCTGACACTATGGCAAAAATGATAAGTGCAGGCAGGATGAACCGTATTGCTTCACACTTTATTCTCATTTTTATTAAGGTATTTTTTTGTCAGGAACCTCACAGGGTACCAGGCGGCCCAGTATCCTATTGTCAGGACCGTTGCCGGGACGATCAGGAAATCCTTTATTTCCATCACAACCGGGTAGGCGTCCATGATGAGCGATTCTCCCTGCAGCCTGACAAGTCCGTAGGTCTGCTGGAGCCAGCAGATAACGAACCCGAGCAGTATCCCTGTAAATGTCCCTATTATCGAAATGAGCCATCCCTCAAAGATAAAGATCTTCCTTATCAGGCTATTGTCGGCTCCAAGGCTCCTGAGGATCCCGACATCGCGTTCCTTCTCAATAATAAGCATCGTGAGGGAGCCGATTATGTTGAATGAGGCAATTATGATTATAAGTGTCAGGATAATAAAGATTGCCAGCCTTTCCGAACGCATCACCTTGTAAAAGATCTCCTGCTGCTCGTATCTGTCGCGTATGATGTAATCCTCTCCGAAGATCCCGGCCACGTTCCTGCGGACGAAAGCGGGATCGGCGCCGTCGGAGAACCTGATCTCGATTGAGCTTATCCTGTCGTCGTGCTCAAGCAGTTCGCGGGCGAAATCGATTGGCACATACACATATTTTGAATCATATTCCTGCTCCACCTGAAATATTCCCGAGGTGAAGATGTATCTCCTTATAAAGGCATTTTCGGGATTCATCGAAGCGCTTCCGGTTCTTCGGGCCACGTAGATATTGAGGGGTTTGATGAAGTTTATTCTTATTCCCAGGTTGTTGGCAATACCGATACCGGGTATTGCAAAGGGCCGTCCGTTATCGGACCTGAGAGAAAATTCACCGTCCCACATCGAACCGGCAATACCGCTTACCTGCACATAGTTGTCATCAACACCCTTTATTGTGGCAATGAACTGGCTCTCACCATACCTCAGGAGAGCGTTCTCCTCGATGGTGGCGGAATAACAGCAGACTCCACGTACCTGTGAAAGGAGCATAAGCTTTGATGAGTCCACGACAAAGGTTTTCCCTTCGGCAATGGTTATCTTAAGATCGGGGTCGAAGGTATTGAAGATTGAGCTCACCAGTTTCTCGAGTCCGTTGAAGACGGAAAGAATGATTATCAGAGCCATCGTTCCTACCGCAACACCCGCAACCGATACTGATGAGATGATATTGATGGCGTTTCGCGATTTCTTCGCAAACAGATACCTTTTCGCTATGTACCACGATAGTCTCACGATTCCTGTTTTTGTGCCAGTACGAGTAATCCTGTCCCCTGCTTATGCCTGAGGTAAAGATCAAGAGTGTTAAGGATAAAAGCAAACGGGAAGATCATTATATACCAGAGCGGCAGAACAATGAAGAAGAAGCCTGAGCGGTTAAGCATTCTGACCGGGTACTTCATGGAGAGGCGCCAGGAGATATCCCCGGGGATGCCGTATGTATAGCTTATCTCAATATTTCTGAAGCCTGCAGAGGCAAGCTTGTTTGATAACTCACCGGTGCCGTAACCGTTCCTTACATGCTCGTCGATGAAGGAGGCGTCGGAGGCGTCATGTACATCGGAGCCCCCCTTGTCGGAAGGTGTTGAAATAAGCAGCCAGCCGTTATCGGACAAGGAGTTGAAGAAATTACGGAAGACAAGGTCGTCCTCGCGGATATGCTCCATTACATCGACCGACAGGATAAGATCGTAGCGGGGGTTGCCGGAGAGCTTCGTAAGGTCGGCTGTTTCGCACACCACCCGTCCGGAGAGCCCCGCGGCCTGAAAGAACTTTCTGCATTCTTCAACCTGTTCGCGGTTGATATCGACAGCCTTAATCTTCCAGTTACTGTTCATCCTGCTCATTCTCCACGTGTATTGTCCGAATCCCGAGCCGGCATCGAGCACCGAGGCTTCCCCGGGATATTCACGCCTGAGCCTCCTCAGGGCTCTCTTAACGTGCCAGGCGCGAAGGAGAAGAAGGTCGAGAAGGCAATAGAAAAGCTTTCTGAGAAATATTGGTCCTGAGAGAAACCTGCCTAATGTACTTTTTATAGGCTCGTATTGCATGGATATCAGGATTTCAGCAGTTTGTCGATATTATCAATGTAGTCGAGGGTGTCGTCGATAAAGAATGCTATTTCAGGTACGATGCGCAGCTGCGACCTTACCTTCTGCCCGAGATCGAACCTGATCTTCGGTGATTGCACCTGTATCGAGTGAAGTATAGTGTTCTGGTCAGTTGACGGGAAAATGCTGATGTATATCTTTGCATACGAGAGGTCGGGGCTGATCCTCACTTTTGTGACAGAAACCATTTTACCGTGAGCAACTTCGTTCCCTCTCCTGAGAAAAATTCCGGCCAGCTCCTTCTGTATTAGTCGTGATACTTTTTTTTGTCGTGTCGATTCCATGGCCTTCAATAGTTTTATCCGGCAAAGGTACTATTTTCCGTTTGAATTCCGTCCCATGAAACGGAAGGGGCGAATGGAAGCCTGATGGCAGGAATCGGCACTCCCGCAAGAGGGAGAGACGTGCTGTTTTGGAAAAAAAAGTTAGCTTTGCACGGGAATTTTATTATAAAACAGGATGGAGACAGTAGTAAGCGGAATACGATCGACCGGAAACCTGCACCTCGGCAACTATTTTGGTGCGGTGAGGAATTTTCTCAAGATGCAGAAGGAGAACAACTGTTATTTTTTTATAGCTGATTATCATTCTCTTACTACACATCCCAGGCCTGAGGACCTGCATGGTAACATCAGGCAGGTACTGGCGGAATACCTGGCATGCGGTATTGACCCTGACGTTGCGACGGTTTTTATCCAGAGCGATGTGCCTGAAGTAACCGAACTGTATCTCCTTCTCAACATGAGCGCCTATGTAGGTGAAC
>JAHYJA010000249.1 GCA_019429325.1 Bacteroidales bacterium | reverse complement strand
AAGGTCGCAGGTGGCTCCGGCTTCCTGCATATGATAACCCGATATGCTGATCGAATTGAAATTGGGCATCCTGGCTGATGTATACCTGAATATGTCGGCTATTATCCTCATGGAGAATTCAGGCGGATAGATGTAAGTGTTCCTTACCATGAACTCCTTGAGGATATCGTTCTGTATTGTGCCCGTAAGCAGTTCCGTCTTAACCCCCTGTTCGAGTGCGGCAACAATGTAAAAAGCCATTACCGGCAGCACGGCACCGCTCATTGTCATCGAGACTGACATCTTATCGAGCGGGATCTGATCAAAAAGGATCTTCATATCGAGGACAGAATCGACTGCGACACCCGCTTTACCGACATCTCCAGTAACTCTCTCATGGTCAGAGTCGTACCCTCTGTGCGTTGGAAGATCAAAGGCTACAGACAATCCTTTCTGCCCTGCGGCCAGGTTGCGCCTGTAAAATGCGTTTGACTCCTCTGCCGTGGAGAAGCCTGCATATTGCCTTATGGTCCAGGGCTGGAGAGTATACATTGCCGGGTAGGGTCCCCGGAGAAATGGAGGGATACCGGCTGCAAAATCAAGATGCTCCATACCTTCAAGGTCCTCATGGCTGTAGGCGCTTTTTACAGGTATGCCTTCAGCCGCCACCCACTCCCCGACGGTCGCCTCTCTTCTGTTGTCCGGCCCCGTAAGTGACTGTGAAAGGTCTTTAAGGTCACTGTATTTGAATTTTGGTCTCATAATAGTGGTCAGATTATTATTCCGTCACGGGTTTGATTTTATCAGGCCCCTGGCTGACGGTTTTTTCAGCTCTTGACTTTTCAGCATCCGCGGCCCCTCTCGACAACTTCAACGGACGAATCTGCAGATCATCAGCCTTAATATCGCTTCCCGAAACCCCGGCCTCGAAGAATGATGGCTCTATTCTCTCATCGGGATCAGGGAAATAATTAAGCCCCAGAACAAGCTCCCTGCCATTTAAAATCTCATCTTTTCGCTTACCGGCACTCTCTTCCACCCTGTCCTGGATGAACCCTTCCTTCAGGGCAGACAAAAATCCTCCCCTCTCCTCAACCTCAAGAAACAGTTTCCATGCCTGTTCAGCTGCCAGGTTTGTCAGGTTCCCAATATACCACGATCCTGCCGACGGATCGGCTGTCTTACCGAAAAAAGCCTCCTCCCTGAGGATGAGTTGCTGGTTACGGGCTATCCTTTCAGCGAACTCATCCGGAGTGCTGAATGCGATGTTGAAAGGGCTTACGGTGACGGAGTCTGCCCCGCCGATCACCGACGACATAGCTTCGGTCTGCGTTCTAAGCATATTGACATAGGGATCATAAATGGTTTTGTTCCATCGGGTGGTTTCACAATGGATCACAGCTTCAGGTATTTCGCTGTTGTCGTCGATGAATCCCTTAATGATGACCGGCCACAGAATCCTCGAAGCCCTCAATTTGGCAATCTCCAGAAAATATTCTGACCCCGTACCGAAACCGAGCCTGATCCTCGATGCTGCGAAGCCCGGATCAATCTCCCTGCCGGTTAGCTGTGACAGATATTCACAAACCATCGACATGGTGTAAGCAAGCTCCTGAGCAATTCCTGCTCCGGCATTCCTGAAATTGAGGCCGTTCACGTGGATAACACGATATGACGGCAGCATGGCGGAATCTTTTACCAGCTCAGCCAGGTAATCAAAGCCTGCTTCCGTGGAAATGCATAAGGTGCCGTTGATCATCAGCCTTCCCAGAGGATCGGTCTCTATCGCTCCTCTTATCCTCTTCCTCTCACACTTTTTGTTATCGGTAATCCCGGTTATGATCTCCAGTATCTCCCTTGCCTTGCCGTTGCTCAGAAAGTTGATCTCTGTCTTCTCCGGTTCAATACCATCGAGAAGGACCTTAAGGTTCTTCTCTGTAATTGTATCGGGATCAGGCAATATGAATCCCAGCGAGTCGACACCTTTTTCGAGCAGCTCAAGGGCTTTCTTATTCGAAGCAGGGTAACCGGTAACTGCTATGTTCTGGCGTACAAGCCACTGGTTTCCATCCTTTCTGAAAGGAACCGGAATAAGGTTATTAAATTCCTTCCGGGTATAAAAAGGCTTCACATCGAAACCCTCGCCGGTTTTCCACATTAACCTGTTGTCGAAGCTCTCTCCCTTAAGGGTGGCATTGATCTTTTCAGTCCACTCTTCAGCCGTTACCGGCGGGA
>JAHYJA010000069.1 GCA_019429325.1 Bacteroidales bacterium | reverse complement strand
ATCATTATCGAAGGAACGCCTAAAACTCCAACAGTGCGGTTTGATGCTTCGGAAGGTGTTTTTGAAATCAAGGGACGGTCAATTCCTGAGAATTCCGTTGAGTTCTACAAGCCATTGGTCGACTGGCTCGACAATTATAAGGAAGCTCCTCTTAACAAGACGGTTGTGGATATCCGGCTGGAATATTTCAATACAAGTTCTTCAAAATGCATCCTTGATGTGTTTAAGAAACTTGAAGCAATACACAAGGCAAAGAACGAAGTGGAAGTAAACTGGTATTATGAAGAGGATGATGAGGATATGCTTGAGGCCGGGGAGGATTATGAGTCAATAATCAGGGTGCCGTTTAAAATGATCGAGATTATCGACTGATCCCGTTTAATCCGCTCGTGCCTTTTACCGCTCCTGATCCAGCGCTTTGGTAGTCCTGCCGAGCAGATGTTCTACTGAGTCAAGGAATTTCCTGAGGAGCCTGAAATAGAGAATCAGATAGAGTATTGCGGCTATTACCCATAAGACAATTGTATTAACCACAAATGTGCTTGCCTGCAACCTGAATATGTTCTTCGCAGGTGCATAGAAATGTGCTTTTATGAATCCTGGACGGGGATTCATGAAAACCGGTTCCAGTTTCTGGACTATCTCTCCTTTGAAAACAATTATTTTCTGCGTTTCATTCTTGGCAAGCACGAATTCTTCGAGCGAGAGATTGTAATGGTCATCCCTGAGCCTTTGAAAAGCCTCTTTATCCTCCTTTTCGTATCGGGTGACCAAGGCGTCTTTCATGTTGTTGGCATTGTTGTAGTACGCCACGTAATACCTCCTGACGCGTTCAATATATGTAAGTGCAGCCTTCACAACATCAGGATTGATCTTTTCAGGAGTCAGATAATCAGTGTATTCGAACGTAAGGTCAGGCAATAACACTGTCTCTTTCCTGATTTCATTCTGAATAACCAGCAGATTATCGTCGAAATCAACCTCTCTTGAACCAGATGAAAGATCACTGAGAATGTTTTCAAGATAACCCTTAAGTTTCGCATTCCAGTAATCCTTCTTGAATTTCGCCCGGCTCATGGCCTTGTCGTAAATGTAAAACTGCTTTTCATACTTATTGTTCATGAACTGGTATACGGCCAGTGCTTCATATCCCCATCGTGCAGTGAATATTTCACCATAAACCGGTATTGTTACAGGGGAGGAAATGGTAGGGTTGAGCTTTTCGAACTTTACAAGGATACCGCTGAGTATGATCTGTGGAATTACGAGAAAAGGGATCAGTATATAGATGGTTACCACAGCTTTAAAACTGTCGGATATAACAAGCCCCATGATATTGGCCGATGCCCAGCATGAAAACAGGATCAGCCAGTACTGGAACATCATTCCCCTGATGCCTGTAATTGAGTTTCCAACAAGTACAAAGGTAAATGCCTGAATAGCAGATATAAGGAACAATACGAGTACTTTGGACGTAAGGTAACTGTTCCAGCTCAGGTTCAGAAACGCTTCACGTTTAAGTATCTTTCGGTCCTTGATGATCTCCTCGGCACTGACTGTAAGACCCATGAAGATGGCAACAATTACCGACATGAATATGTAAACCGGAAGATTGCTGTTTTCATACAGGGTATACCGGGGATTCTTTACACTCTCATCAAAATACCTTATGAGGAATGCAAGGAAGAAAGCAAGCACCGGGGCTTCCAGAAGAGTTATCAGCAGGTACTGGATGTCGGAGATCTTTGAAAGGATATCGCGTTTGACGAAGACAATAATCTGCTTTATCCTGCCGGGTGTCCTGAAGTTTATCTCAGGTATGGCACCCCCTCTCTCAAGTGCTTCAGCTTTTTCGTCAGCTTTATAGAGGACGTTCCAGTCCTCGGGAGAGATCCTGCGCGTATCAGTAGGTTTTCCGCTTTCCGTAAAGACCCTGGTCTCTACAATGTTGAAAATCTGTTCAGGATTCACGTTGCCGCAGACACGGCACTCACTTTCATTATAGTCTGCCTGTTCGATCTTTCTTTTGAAATACTCTATTGATTCGACAGGATTCCCGTTATAGATCATAAAGCCACCGGTATCGAGGATGATCAGCCTGTCGAACATCTTAAAGATATCAGAGGAAGGCTGATGGATGACGATGAACAGCAGTTTCCCTTTTGTGGTAAGGTCTTTCAGCAGATCGAGAATGTTTTCAGAGTCCCGCGAGGAGAGCCCTGAAGTAGGCTCATCAAGAAACAAAATAGCCGGCTCGCGGATAAGCTCCAGAGATATATTAAGCCTTTTTCTCTGGCCTCCGCTGATCTTCTTGTTCAAGGGGCTTCCGACTTTCATGTCCCTTATCTCATGGAGTCCCAGATTCCTGAGAACATTATCAACCCTCAGAATGATCTCCTCCTCAGTAAGATTATCGAAACAGAGTTTTGCGTTAAAATAGAGGTTTTCAAAAACCGTAAGCTCTTCTATCAGAAGGTCATCCTGCGACACGAAGCCAATAAGCCCTTTTAATTTGTCGCCATCGTGGTGTATGCTGATGCCGTTAATAAGCACTTCCCCGCTATCGGGAGCATTGATTCCGTTAAGAACACTCAGAAGAGTTGACTTGCCGGCGCCACTCGCACCCATTATACCGACCATCCTGCCCGACTCGCTTTTAAAGCTCATTTCGTGTATCCCCACCTGCCCGCTCTTGAAACGGTATTCAAGGTTATTCACTTCGTAAACAACCCGGGAGGCCTTAAACTCCTCCTTGAGGAACTGCATGGTCACATCCCAGTAGTATATCGGTGTTATTTTGTATCCCTTTACAGAGGATCCATGCCCGAAAGGATAGACTTTGTTCTCATGCAGGAGCTGTCCGTTCATTGTGAGTTCTCCTGCCCCGCTGAATCTCAGGAAGTACATTTTTACCGAAGGAATGAACAGGATCCATAAATGCCCTCTGAACTGCTCCTTAAAGGCAATCTTTATATCCCGGCTCATTATATCCCTGCCGCCGGTTATCAGAAGGATATTTGGCGATACAGGAATCTGAGAAAAGGGATTAAGAACAAACTTCTCAATAAGTTCGTACTCTTCCGGGGTAATGTTAAGACCTTCTGCAAGCGTGCTTATAAATCCCAGTTCAAGCTGGCTGACCCGATCCTCGCCTGATTTGCAGAATTCAAGGGCCTGGATAACTACAACTATCCTCTGTGCCTGATCAAGCTGGCCCTGTTCGTTTATTTCGTTGCACAGCTTTCTTATTCTTATGGCGATAGCACCTTCGCGCCTCTCCTCACTGCTTTTTTCCATCTTCTTGCGGGCTTCGTCAAAAGCAGTATCGTAGGAGGTGAGATATTTGGTTACAAGTTCCTGGTTAAGCAAACGTTTAAGGAAAGCCTCGACAACACCCCGCCTCTCGCGGTCGTTGATCTGAGGTTTGCCTATTATGGCAAACAATTGCATCAGTGTCTCGAGAATCTTCTCACTCATCTCTTATCAGGCGGTTTACAGGCAAGGTTTAAGGCCTTGAAATTAAGTAATTGATCTAAATTATCCTAATATTGTTGAAAATGAGCCCTGATCTCCATTTAAAGGCTGACAGGGTGAAATTTTGCCATTATGGCATGGCAGGCTAAAATGCAAATGTCAAAAAGGCAAATAATTATGATCAGAAACGGATGGCAGGAAATTTGTCAGATAAGGCATAAACAGTATTAGAATGAGTTTGAATAACTTTACAATAAAGGCACAGGAATCGGTCAACCAGGCCTTCACTATTGCATCTTCGCTTGGGCAGCAGGCTGTTGAGTGTGCCCATCTTTTTCAGGGAGTGGCCACTCAGTCGGAGAGTGTCGTAAGCTGGCTATTTAGCAAAGCCGGAGTTGACGGGAACGCTGTTATGAAAAGCATCAGGAGAGTGATAGAAACGTATCCTAAGGTCACGGGAGCAGAAAATTACCTTTCACCCTCAGCCTCCGAGGCTCTCAGGAAAGCAGGCGACCATGCCGCGGCAATGAAGGATAAATTCGTGACATCGGAACATATTCTGATGGGTATTCTTGAAACCAGCGACGTGACATCTCAGATCCTTAAAGATCATGGTGTTACAATGAAAAGGCTTAAATCTGCCGTCTCTGAACTGAGAAAAGGAGCATCAGTCGAGACTCAGACATCAGAAGAGACTTTTAACTCTCTTGAAAGGTATGCAATAAATCTTAATGAAAGGGCGAGGTCGGGAAAACTGGACCCTGTTGTCGGAAGGGATGATGAAATACGCAGGATCCTGCAGATACTCACACGCAGGACAAAGAACAATCCGATAATGATTGGAGAGCCCGGAGTAGGAAAAACAGCAATAGCCGAGGGAATTGCCCACCGGATAATTCGCGGGGACGTGCCTGAGGACCTGAAATCAAAGATTATTTATTCCCTCGACATGGGAGCACTGATTGCAGGGGCCAAGTATAAGGGAGAGTTCGAGGAGAGACTCAAGGCTGTGGTGAATGAAGTAGTCTCATCCGACGGGGAGATCGTCCTGTTCATCGATGAGATCCATACACTGGTGGGAGCCGGTAAATCTGAGGGTGCAATGGATGCTGCAAATATTCTTAAGCCGGCTCTTGCCCGTGGCGAGCTCCGGGCTATAGGAGCGACAACCCTTAACGAATACCAGAAATACTTTGAGAAAGACAAAGCTCTTGAGAGAAGGTTTCAGACTGTTATGATTGATGAGCCCGACAGGGAGGATACTATTTCTATCCTTCGGGGCATACGCGAGAAATACGAAACACATCACAAAGTCATTATCAGAGACGAGGCGCTCATTGCTGCAGTGGATTTGTCGACACGATACATAACCGACAGGTTCCTTCCGGATAAGGCTATTGACCTTATAGATGAGGCTGCATCGAGGCTCAGACTTGAGATGAATTCAATACCGGAGGAGATTGATGAGGCAAACCGGGGTATAACACGGCTCGAGATTGAGAAGGAAGCTGTGAGACGCGACGGAGACAAGGCAAAAGAGGAGGTTATTTCGCGTGAGCTTGCAGATCTGCAGGCAAGGAGAGATGAGCTTATGAGTGCATGGATAACGGAAAAGGAGATGATCGGAAAGGTTCAGGAGAAGAAGGAGGCTGCCGAACTGCTTAAACATGAAGCAGAAGAGGCTGAAAGGCAGGGCGATTATGGGAGAGTGGCAGAAATACGATATGGCAGGGTGATCAGCCTCGAGAAGGAGATTGAGGAGCTCAAAGAGATGATAGAAAAGAAAAGAAGTAAGGGGTCGCTTATACAGGAGGAGGTCAGGTCGGAGGATATTGCCTCGATAGTCGCTAAATGGACCGGCATACCTCTTTCTCGAATGCTCGAAAGCGAGAAGGAGAAACTTCTGAGGCTGGAGGAAGAGCTTCATAAGAGAGTAGTCGGCCAGGATGAGGCCATCAGCGCCGTAGCCGACGCTGTCAGAAGGTCACGTGCAGGACTGCAGGATCATAAAAGGCCGGTAGGATCATTCATCTTTATCGGGACAACCGGTGTGGGTAAGACTGAACTGGCACGGGCTCTCGCTGAGGTACTGTTCAACGACGAAAATATGATGACGCGCATAGACATGTCGGAGTACCAGGAGAGACACTCAGTCTCGCGACTGATAGGAGCACCCCCGGGATATATAGGATATGAGGAGGGCGGACAGCTGACAGAGGCAGTCAGGCATAAACCATACTCAGTTGTTTTGCTTGATGAGATTGAAAAAGCCCATCCCGATCTGTTTAACCTGCTTCTTCAGGTTCTTGACGACGGCAGGCTCACCGACAATAAAGGGCGCACCGTTAATTTCAGGAATGTGATCATCATTATGACATCCAACCTGGGATCAGACATTATCCGCGACAGGATGGATGAATGGAACAACAACATGCCCGAAGGGGAAGAAGAACAGCTCCGCAATGAAATACTTATGCTGCTCCGGAAATCACTCAGGCCGGAGTTCCTGAACAGGGTGGATGAGATAGTCATGTTCCGCCCGCTTACAACAGAACAGATCGGTGAGATCGTCAGGATTCAGCTTCAGGGAATAAAGAATGTACTTTTAAAAAATAATATGGGTCTGGAGGTAACAGAAACGGCAATAGAATGGCTTACAGAACGAGGCTATGATCCACAATCAGGGGCCAGACCCGTTAAAAGACTTATTCAGAAGGAAATTGTCAATGCGTTGTCAAAGGAAATAATAGCAGGAAGGATAACGAAAGATGATGAGATAACACTTGATGTTAAGGACGGACAGCTTTGTTTTATCAGCGGCCGGGCATTAAGCCGGGTCACCTGAAAGACTTAATGCACTCCTCCATGTCGTCAAAAATCTCAAAGACGGTATGCAGGTGCAGGGCCTGAAAAAGCTCCTTTACCCGCGGCTCGAGATTGACAAACTTAAGGGTACCGTAATTGTTCCTCGCGGCTTTGTTCATCGAAAGGAAGGATGCAAAGCCGGAACTGTCTATATAGTCAACACCTCCGAGATCAACGACCACTTTTGAATTGGGTGTGTCAAACTCCTTGCTGACCCCTTCCCTGATCTCGTCGATAATGGTGGCATTTATCTTGTTGACTGAGAAGGATATAACATCAATCTTGTTTCTTTTTTCAATATTGATCATTTCAGTCAGGTTTTAAAGGTTTCTTACCAGGTCGTCAAGTTCGGATACGGCTGCTGCAGTATCGCTTGCAAACCTCGAGATGTATGATTCATATTGTCCTGTCTCTTTTCCTTCCCTGGCCTGCAGTTCAAAGGTCTTTAAAAGGAGTGCCAGCTCATCCATCCCCATGATGGCAACCGACGACTTTGCTTTATGAGCCAGCAGGCCGAGCGACGTGAAATCTTTTTCAAGCAACAGTTTCCTCATTTCAGTGTATATCTCAGCTACCTGTTCCCTGAACATGGTGACCAGTTCACGGATAAGTTCCTTATCACCTCCTGCCACCGTTTCAAGGTAGTCGGTCTTTATATAGTTGTAATCCATAATTGCTAAGTTTATAACAATCAGCACACCGGGAACTCAATCGTATAACAAAAGTAGTAATTTTTTCTCCTGGAAGCTAATTATATACAATGATTTTATTCAAATGCGTAAAAATGCCGATCCTTTTGAAAACGATAAATTAATGTTATTTTTATGGAAATAAATATGATGGTTACAGGAAGCGATCTGCGAGGCAGTAAGAGGGTCAGAGATCCATGGGTTGATCACATGGTTACGGATATATGAGAATCATCATGGATAATCAGCTTAATCCTTTAAACCTTTACGAAGATTTCATCAATAGATTTGAACCAGAATCTTAATTCGGGAAAAATGAAGAATACTGTATTTACAGAATTTCATATCCGGGCAGGAGCGAAGATGATACCCTTCGCCGGATATAATATGCCGGTTGAATATGCAGGTATCACCGGGGAGCATTTGACAGTAAGGAACAGCGTGGGAGTCTTTGACGTTTCCCATATGGGTGAATTTATGGTCCGTGGACCGTTTGCACTCGATTACCTGCAATATATTACCTCAAATGATGTATCCTCGCTTTACGATGGCAAGGTTCAGTATTCGTGTTTTCCGAATGGCCGTGGAGGCATTGTGGATGACCTCCTGGTATATCGGTTCGCTCATGATAATTATCTGCTTGTGGTAAATGCGGCGAATATTGAAAAGGACTGGGACTGGTGCCTGAAGCACGCTCAGCGGTTCGGGCTTAAAGAGGGTGAGCACCTCGTGAATGAATCCGACAACATTTCACAACTGGCCGTCCAGGGACCATTGGCCATGAAAGCAATGCAGAAGCTTACCGGAACCCGCATTGAGGAAATGGAATATTACACCTTCAGGGTAATCGATTTTGCCGGTATAAAGGATGTGATATTTTCTGCAACAGGATATACAGGTTCCGGAGGATGTGAAATATATGTAAAAAATACTGACGGACCCCGGTTATGGAAAGCTGTTTTTGAAGCTGGTGAAGAGTTTGGTATCCGGCCTGTCGGGCTGGGAGCAAGGGATACCCTGAGGCTTGAAATGGGCTATTGCCTCTACGGAAATGATATTAACGATCAGACATCACCGATAGAAGCCGGATTGGGATGGATAACAAAGTTCTCTGACGGGAAGGATTTTATAGACAGGGAACTGCTTTTAAAGCAGAAAAATGAGGGTGTCGCCAGAAAGCTCAGAGGTTTTGTGATGATTGACAGGGGTATCCCGCGACAACACTATGAAGTTGTGGATAATACAGGGAATACTATTGGCGAGGTAAGTTCCGGAACCATGTCGCCGTCACTGAAACAGGGAATAGGAATGGCCTGGCTGGCAAAGGGATTCTGGAAACCCGATACTGAGATCTTTATTAGGATAAGGAACAAGGATCTTAAGGCAAAAGTGGTAAACACTCCCTTTTATACTAAACGCTGAAGACTGAATGCCGATGGATAAGAGAAACCTGGAGATCTGCTTGTCACCCCTCCTTTATGAACCGGAATGTCATAAGGAGTCGATAGTGGTAATTATCGATATCCTGCGCGCAACTTCCGCCATCTGCACTGCATTTGCCCACGGCGCTCAGTCAATAATACCGGTTGCCGGGATTGAAGAAGCCAGGGAATATAAATCGCAGGGCTACCTTGTTGCTGCCGAACGTGACGGGTTTGTACTTGATTTTGCAGATTTCGGTAACTCACCCTTTAATTTTACCCGCGAAAGGGTCAAAGGTAAAACAATTGTCTACAGCACAACCAACGGTACGGGGATTATCAAACAGGCAGGTTCAGCCGGGGTAATAGTAATAGGCTCCTTTCTCAATATTTCTTCCCTTACCGGATGGCTGATTGAACAGGAAAGGGAGGTTGTCCTTTTTTGTGCGGGATGGAAAAACAGGTTTAATCTTGAGGATACAATCTGTGCCGGTGCAATTGCATCAAGGCTTATGTCATCATCTTTATATTCAACAATATGCGATTCAACGCTTGCTGCCCTCGACCTGTGGTCGATTGCCAGGACCGACCTGCCGGGCTATATTGAAAAGAGCGCCCATAGGTCGCGACTCAGGGAGAAAGGACTTGATGATTGTATAGAATTCTGTCTGACAGAAGATTACACGGAGATAATACCTGTTATTAAAGACGGAGTTCTTGTTAACAATATTTTATAATTTTGCGAATTTGCTATTAATCGGTTAAGAGTAATGCCTTTTTTTGTATATTTTTGTGACAGGTACTAAATTTTTATTCTCATAAATTCTAACAATTTCACCATGAAAAAACACAATTTTTTTGCCGGTCCTTCAATTTTGCCTCAGTACACTATTGAGAAGACCATTGAAGGGATAAAGGACTTTGCAGGTTCGGGCTTGTCGGTTCTGGAGATCTCTCACCGCAGTAAGGAGTTCATTGCTTGTATGAACGATTCAATAGCTCTGGTGAAGGAATTGCTGGATGTGCCTTCAGGTTATCAGGTCATTTTCATCGGAGGCGGAGCCAGCCTCCAGTTTGCTATGGTGCCTATGAACCTTATGAACACTAAATCTGCCTATCTGCTTACCGGCTCCTGGGCAGGCAAGGCTTTCAAAGAGGCAAAATTTTTCGGGGAAGCAATAACTGTTGCTTCATCCAAAGACAAGAACTTCAGTTATATACCCAAAGAATACACTGTTCCGGAAGATGCCGATTATTTCCACATAACCACCAATAACACCATATTTGGCACACAGCTTAAGACAGACCCTGATGTTAAAATACCTCTGGTGGCAGACATGTCATCCGACATTTTCAGCCGCCCGGTGGATGTGTCAAAATACTCTGTGATATATGCCGGGGCTCAGAAAAACCTGGCTCCTGCAGGCGTGACAGTCGTGATAATAAAAGAGGATGTTCTTGGTAAAGTAACCAGGCCAATACCGACGATGCTCGATTACAGGACTCATATAGAAGCGGAATCAATGTTCAATACCCCCCCGGTATTTGCGGTATTTGCCGCTCAACAGACTCTCAAATGGCTTAAGGATCTGGGAGGTGTGGAAGCCATACAGAAAATAAATATCAGAAAAGCGGCCATGCTCTACGATGAAATTGACAGGAACAAGCTGTTTGTTCCTGCCGTAACCGACCCGGAGGACCGCTCGCTAATGAATATTTGCTTTGTCATGCCTGAGGAGTATAAGGAACTGGAGGCGCCATTCATGGAATTCGCAAAATCGAGAGGTATGGTGGGAATAGCCGGTCATCGTTCGGTTGGCGGCTTTCGTGCGTCAACCTACAATGCCCTTCCCGAAGAGAGTGTAAGGGCTCTGGTCGATACAATGAAAGAGTTTGAATCACAACATTAAAAACCTGTACTTATGAAAGTTCTAGTAGCAACAGAAAAGGCATTTGCTCCGGCAGCAGTTAACCAGATTCGCGACGTGATCGAAGCAGCAGGTTACGAGCTTGCATTAATCGAGAATTATAAGGATGTCGCAGAATTACTGTCGGCTGTTTCGGATGCTGACGCTCTTATCGTTCGAAGCGATAAAGTAACAACAGCCGTTCTTGATGGAGCGCCCCGGCTGAAAATTGTCGTAAGGGCAGGGGCAGGATATGACAACCTCGACCTGGAGGCATGCACCTCCCATAATGTGGTGGCAATGAATACCCCGGGGCAAAATGCCAATGCAGTAGCGGAACTGGCATTCGAAATGATGTTATATCAGGCACGTGGCGGATTCAGCGGTAAATCGGGCAGTGAACTCAGGGGTAAGAGCCTGGGATTGCATGCATTCGGTAATGTCGGGAAATATATGGCTGAGATAGCGAAAGGATTCGGGATGGATATTTATGCCTACGATCCATTTATTGACGACGAAGTAATTAGCTCTGCCGGGGTCAGGGTGTGTAAAAGCGCCGGCGAACTATATTCTGCTTGCCAGTATGTTTCACTGCATATTCCGGCGAATGAAAGCACGAAAAAATCCATCGGATTTGACCTCCTTAACCGTATGCCCGGAGGTGCTGTACTCGTAAACACAGCCAGAAAGGAAGTGATAAGTGAGGACGATCTTTTGAGGGTGTTTGAGGAGCGTTCGGATTTTAAATACCTTTCAGATGTGGAGCCGGATTGTAAATCTGTTATTGAGGAAAAATTCAAAGGCAGGTATATTTTCACCGCAAAGAAGATGGGAGCCCAGACCGAAGAGGCCAATATAAATGCAGGAGTGGCTGCAGCACGGCAGATAGTCGATTATTTTAAAACCGGGAACGAACAATTCAGAGTAAATAAGAAATAACTTAAGAAATATATATGGCTGTTGTCAAACCATTCAGGGGCATAAGGCCTCCCGGTGATATTGTCCGTGATCTGGCATGCTTGCCGTATGACGTAATGAATTCGGACGAAGCGAGGAAAATGGCTGAAGGGAAGCCTGTATCATTGCTTCATATTACAAAAGCGGAAATAGACCTTCCTCCGGATACCGATTCACATTCCGAAATTGTCTATAAGAAATCAGTTGATAACTTTTCAGAGTGGAGGAAGCGAAAATGGCTCGTTCAGGATGAAGTACCCCATTTCTATATTTATGCACAAACCATGTCGGGACGGACACAGTATGGGATTGTGGGTTGCGCATCGGTCGATGACTACATGAACGGGAAGATCAGGAAGCATGAACTGACCCGACCGGACAAGGAACAGGACCGCATGATCCACGTCCGGGTCAATAACGCAAATATCGAGCCTGTGTTTTTCACTTATCCCGCTGTGGATGAGATTGACAGAATAGTTGAGGGCGTCTGCGGGGCTGAGAAGCCTGACTATGATTTTGTTGCTGAGGATGGTATCGGCCACCATTTCTGGGTGATCCGCAACCCCGAAACAAACCGCCTTATTGAACACCTTTTTGCTGAAAAGGTTCCATATACCTATGTTGCTGACGGCCACCACAGGTCTGCCGCTGCGGCACTTGTGGGAATGGAAAAGCGTGAAAAGAATCCAGGATGGACCAGGGAAGAGGAGTATAACTTTTTCCTTGCCGTTCATTTCCCTGATAATCAGCTTAGTATATTAGACTATAACAGAACGGTAAAAGACCTCAATGGCCTGTCGCCGGAGGAGTTCCTGTCAAAACTGGAGAAGGGATTTATAATAAAGGAAAAAGGGAAAAAAACCTGGAAACCGGTGAAACTGCATAATTTCTCAATGTATCTTGAGGGCAAATGGTACAGTCTTACTGCACTCGAAGGCACATTTGATGATAATGACCCGATAGGGGTGCTTGACGTTACCATTCTCACCAACCAGATCCTTTCGCCAATACTCGATATTCAGGATCTCAGGAGATCAAAACGGATCGACTTTGTTGGCGGCATAAGGGGACTCGACGAATTGAAAAAAAGAGTCGACAACGGTGAGATGAAAGTGGCATTTGCATTATACCCCGTATCGATGAAACAGCTTATTACCATAGCGGATTCCGGAAATATCATGCCTCCGAAAACAACCTGGTTCGAACCCAAACTCAGGAGCGGACTGGTTATACACCTGCTTGATTAATGCAATAGGTCATCTTGGCACGCATTGCAGAGAATATAATGCTCCTCAGACAACAGATACCCTTATCTGTAAAAGTGGTTGCAGTCTCGAAAAATAAGAGTGCAGAGGAGATCATCGAATTATATAATTCCGGTCACAGAGCCTTTGGAGAGAACAGGGTGAAGGAGCTCGTAAAGAAAAAGGAGATCCTTCCGGACGATATTGAATGGCATCTGATAGGTCATCTTCAGGGAAACAAGGTAAAATACATAGTCCCTTTTATAAGCATGATACAGTCAGTTGATTCCCTGAAACTAATGAATGCAATAAATACAGAAGCATCAAAAGCCGGGCGGATAATACCCTGTCTGCTTCAGATCTGCATCGCCAGCGAAGAGACAAAATCCGGCTTCGATGCTGATGAGCTGGTTAGAATGCTCAAAAACCTTAATCTCCGTAGTTTAACGCATGTGAAAATATGCGGAGTGATGGGGATGGCAACATTCACAGACGATCACGAGCAGGTCCGCAGTGAATTCAGATCACTTGCTGACACATTTAAACTGCTTAAGAACAGATATTTTAGCGGGGATGATAACTTCAGGGAGATATCAATGGGTATGTCAGGCGATTTCAGGATCGCCATCGAAGAGGGAAGTACGATAGTTCGGATAGGAACACTTATATTTGGGAAAGAAATTGAAACTTAATAAAAACGATCATAATGGGAAACCTTTCTGCAAAATATCTTGGACTGAATCTCAGGAGTCCTCTTATTGTAAGCAGCAGCAGACTGACTTCAACACTCGGCCATTTAAGGGAAGCTGAGGATCACGGAGCAGGCGCCGTGGTCCTGAAATCCCTTTTTGAGGAGCAGATAAACTTTTATATTCATGCGGCCTCAGCAATATCAGCCTACCCTGAAGCTGACGACTATATCTCTTATTATACAAAATCGCATTCAGTCGAAGAGTATCTGAACCTGATCAGGGAAGCAAAAAAAAGCCTTGAAATTCCTGTTATCCCAAGTATAAACTGCTATACTTCAGAAAGCTGGACAGGTTTTGCCAGGAATATAGAGGAAGCAGGAGCCGATGCTATCGAAATTAACGTTTTTGTTATGCCGGTAGACCGGAAGAAATCATCGGCAGATACCGAGAAGATCTATTTTCAGCTCATCGAAAAGCTTAAAAAGGTTGTAAGCATACCGGTTGCCCTTAAAATCGGGTTCAGGTTCTCCAATGTCCTGTATATGATAGATCAGTTCTATCTGAGAGGGGTTGATGGCCTGGTTATGTTCAACAGGTTTTATGAGCCTGATATTGATATAAATAAAATGGAGATTGTCCCTGCCTCGATATTCAGTTCTGCTAACGAGATAAGATATGTTCTCCGCTGGATCGCCATGGCCAGCTCCCAGGATATCAGGATAGACATATCTGCCACTACTGGTGTGCACAGTGGTGAGGATGCTGTAAGATATCTGCTTGCAGGTGCCGATTCGGTACAGGTTTGCTCCGTGCTGTACGAGAAAGGGATCGCTTATCTTGAAACGATGAATGAAACAATCGCGAAATGGATGGACAATAAGGGATTCAGTGAGGTAAGTGAATTTAAGGGAAAACTGAACCACATTAATTACGGAAATCCATCAGTTTTTGAAAGAACACAGTTCATGAAATACTTCTCGTCAGTCGAATAGCAGGATGCTTAGTTATAGTGACTCTGATAATATGCACGAAGATGTGAAATACAATTTAAAGAGGACCGGTTTTTGAAAAAATAAAATAATGTGCTAATTTGGTCGTTAATTAGAATTGATAACAAATAACTTAGATTATGAATAATATTATCAGAATCAGCTTCAGGTTACTGATGCTTGCCGTTTTGTTTGCCGGTATCATTACCGGTTGCCGGTCAGGCGACAGGAAAACTTCCCGGGAGGAGGGTCCGATACATTCCATGCAGGACCACGCAGCGATTTACGAGGATATACAGAAAGCAGAAAAAATATTTCAGGCACTCCCTTCACCGCTCGAATCGGCAATGCTCATCAAATCCGCAGGGGCACAGTTTAATGAGAAACTGCTCAATCCCGTGGAAAACACGAGGAATTATCTGACTAACAAGAGCATGGCTCTTAACTTGGGTATTTACACCTGCAACCTCAGCTTCGTAAGCCTTTATGACCAGACCCAGCTGATAATAAATTATATGAACGCGGCCAAGAAAATGGCTGACGGCCTCGGTATACTCGATGCAATTGAAGAGGAGACGATCAACAGGCTCGAGGAGAATATCAATAACCGCGAAGCAATAATGGACATCGTAGCGGAGACTTTCATGAATTCCAACTCCTATCTCGAGGAGAACGGACAACCTGCAATTGCCGCAATAGTCCTGGCAGGGGGCTGGATGGAAGGCCTATATATCTCAACCCAGCTTGTAGATATGAAGGATTTTGACGGCAATAGGCTGGTTGGCAGGATCATAGATCAGAAGCTGTCTATAGGGATCCTGCTGAGCCTTCTTGAGAACAGCAAAGGTAACCCTGCCATCGATGAACTGATTGAACAGATCACCAGGGTGAAACTCGTTTTTGACAAGATAAACCTGAGTACAAGCCCCGTTAGGCCGGAATACGACAACACGGCAAATGTTACTGTTCTGAAATCACAGGTCAAATCTGACATGACTCCTCAGATATTCGGTGAACTTGCCACTCTGGTAGCTGAGATTAGAAGTACCTTTGTTAAATAACAATAGCCATGAGAATAAAAATAATAATTCCATTTCTGACATTATTGTTAGCTTTTGCTGCGGTTAACGCAAATGCTCAGTGTAAAGCCTTTGCAAAAAGAGTTGTACTGCCCGAGCTCGGATCCTACACTCACGACGGCAATTACCACGCCGCCATACTCGTTGAGGGAGAAGAAGCTGAGCTTTACAAGACTTTCTATTCGGATATGGATTACAGAGTCTCCATTGGAGGTGATGAAAAGATCCCTCCTGTTGAATTTGTGGTTCTCGATGCCAACAGGAATATACTTTATTCCAGCAGGGAAAATAACCTGACCGGCACCTGGGATTTTAAGCTTGAGGCAAGCCAGCAGCTCAAGATTGTCGTAAAGGTACCACCGTCCAACAGGGCCGGAGAGATCCCGGCAAGCGGCTGTGTTGCTATAATGTTTGGCTTCAGGGTCAGGCGATAGCTTATCTCCTTAGTTTCCCGGCAAGATATCTTCCTGTGTGGGACGAACCGCATCCTGCCAGATCCTCGGGCGTTCCTTCAAAGACTACGCTTCCTCCTCCTTCGCCGCCCTCCGGCCCAAGGTCGATCACCCAGTCGGCACTCTTGATCATTTCAAGATTATGCTCAATGATGATAACCGAGTGACCATGCTCAACCAGGGCATTTAATGATTTCAGCAGTTTATTGATATCATGAAAATGAAGTCCTGTGGTAGGCTCATCGAAAATAAACAGAATATGTCCTGCTCCCTTTTCCTGGCTAAGGAAATAGGCAAGCTTGACCCTCTGGCTCTCTCCACCCGAAAGTGTGCTTGATGATTGCCCCATCTTAATGTAACCCAGTCCAACATCCGAGAGTGGCCGTAGTTTTTCCGTTATCCTTTTCTCATTCCTCCCCGGGTGACTCCGGAAGAATTCAATTGCCTCATCAATCGTCAGTTCAAGTGTATCGTAAATATTCTTCCCATGGTACCTCACCTCAAGGATATCTTTCTTAAACCTCATTCCCTTACAACTCTCACAGGTCAGCTCCACATCGGCCATAAACTGCATTTCCACTTTTATTATACCGTCTCCCTGGCACTCTTCGCACCTGCCTCCTTCAATATTGAAGGAAAAATGAGACGCTCTGAACCCATTCTGGACAGATGCCTGCTGCTCTGCGAAAAGCCTCCGTATCTCATCATAGGCTTTGAGATAGGTTACAGGGTTCGATCTGCTTGATTTGCCGATGGGGTTCTGATCAACCATCTCTACTCCCGTTAAAACAGAAAGATCGCCGCCTATATCCCTGAAGTGACCCGGACGTATATATTGCCCGTTTATTCTGCCTGACAATACCTTGTAAAGTATGTCGGTGACCAGGCTTGATTTGCCTGATCCGCTCACCCCGGTAACTGCAGTTATTACATGCAGCGGAAATTTAACATCGATCTCCCGGAGATTATTTTCCCTGGCTCCCTTTATTTCAATGTAGCTGTTCCATCTCCTTCTGCATGCCGGGAGTGGAACCTTCAACCTTCCGCTGAGATATCCCGATGTAAGCGAGCTGTTTGAGCCTGTCAGGTCAAGAGTGCCCTGGTAGACCACCTCACCACCATGTGAACCCGCCTCGGGACCCATATCAATGATGTGATCAGCCGCCCTGATGATCTCCTCCTCATGTTCAACCACAAGGACCGAATTCCCCAGATCGCGCAGTTCCTTTAATACTCCGGTAAGCAGGTTGGTATCGCGGGGATGCAAGCCGATACTGGGTTCGTCAAGTATGTACATCGAGCCCACAAGG
>JAHYJA010000068.1 GCA_019429325.1 Bacteroidales bacterium | reverse complement strand
AGTTTTCATCGATCACGACCGGCAGCCTTGTTTCAGGGTCCATGTAGAGAGCGTTGAAGGCGCAGGCCTTTACACAATCTCCGTAACCCAGACATCCGTAACTGCAGTCGCTCTCTCCTGCATAAAGGTTATGCGAGATCCTGCAATCAAAAACCCCGGTGTAATTTGAAGTTTTTGGCCGGACTCCCGGAGTGCCGTTGCACAGCAGCACAGCAACAAGGGGATCAACGACCGGAGCTTCCTTGCCAAGTAATGCGGCCGCCTCTTCCATGATCTTTGCTCCGCCGACGGGGCAGACAAGTCCTTCGAAACTGTCGGCTTTAACAAGAGCTTCGGCGAAGTTGCGACAGCCGGCAAAGCCGCAGCCTCCGCAGTTGGCGGCAGGAAGCATCTCCTGTACCTCATCAATCCTGGGATCCTCAAAAACCTTAAATTTCCTGGCAACAAAGAATAAAATTACGGCTGCTACGGTTGCTGTAACGCTCAGGCTTATTATTGTCAGTGGAATAACGGAACTCATCTATTATTTCATTAAGGTAAATGTGAACTTCTTATCTATTTTGTTTCTGAAGATATATATGATCAGGTAGTAGAGTGCCAGTATTCCGATTGATAGAAGACCGGCGTATGCTTCAGGCAATGCCATTGCGGCGAGAATGACCAGACTTGATAAAAGGATCAGAAACGGGATCACATACCCGATCAGAAGAGCTTTATATCCCATCGATTGCTTCATGAGAACAGTCACTGTATCACCCGGAGTCACATCATAACTGCCTGTAACAAAAACAATTTTTTCCTCGCTGTCCGTGAGTGAGCAGCGGGCTTTCGCATGGCAGCCGGAACATGCGGATTCTGATACGATCTTTACAGTAACAGAACCGGGATCAACTTTCTCAACTTTCCCGATATGCTGAACAGATCCTGATATCCCTCTTTTATTCATTACACTCCTTTGAAACTGCAGCCGGCAAATTTACTATTCCTCTCTTAAGTTTGCCTGCTATTTGTCAGTTTTTATCAAGTTTGATAGTTAAAATTTTAACTCGGTCCCCGGCCCGTCAGCTGATGTTGCTCCACGATTGTCTCGTACTGAAGAGCCTTTTAAGTTCGGATCTCAAGATAAGGTTTTCTTCATTTTCAAGCAATGGATCCCTTTCAATAATCCCTTCTGCAATATTTCTCACATATTCAAGTATCTGCCCGTCTTTACCCAGGTCAGCTATTTTAAGGTCAAACGGAATACCGCTCTGCATGGTCCCCTCGATATCACCGGGGCCCCTTAGCTGCAGGTCGGTTTCGGCGATCTCGAAGCCATCGCTTGTTCTGATCATTACCTCAATCCTGAGTGCTGCCTCCCTGGATAATTTGTCGGAGCTCATCAGGATGCAATATGACTGGTCAGCGCCCCTTCCGACCCTGCCCCTGAGCTGATGCAACTGAGAAAGGCCGAACCTCTCGGCGCTCTCGATAATCATCACTGAAGCGTTTGGAATATCAACTCCGACCTCAATGACGGTAGTTGCAACAAGTATCTGGGAATGTCCGCCCTTGAAGAGCCTCATGGAAGCCTCTTTTTCTGCCGGCGTCATTTTTCCGTGTATTACGCTTATGCTGTATTTTGGGGGCGGGAATACCCGTGAAATTGTGTCCCATCCGTCCTCAAGATCTTTATAATCCATTTTTTCCGATTCCTTAATCAGGGGATAGACAATGAAGATCTGGCGGCCCTCCGCAATCTGGCTTCTTATAAACCCATACACCTTATTCCTTTCAGCATCAGTGAAATGCATTGTCTTTACGGGGATCCGTCCCGGAGGCAGCTCATCAATAACCGAAACATCGAGATCTCCGTATAGAGTCATGGCAAGGGTACGCGGTATTGGAGTGGCAGTCATAACAAGAACATGAGGAGGATTGGGACTTTTCTCCCAGAGTCTTGCCCTCTGCGCGACGCCAAACCGGTGCTGTTCATCTATTATAACCAGCCCGAGGTTGCTGAACTGAACATTCTCTTCAATAAGAGCATGCGTCCCTGTCAGTATCTTCAGCGATCCGTCCCTGAGTGATTCTTCAATTTTCTTTCTGTGGCTTTTTCGTGATGAACCGGTGAGGAGATGCACATCAATGTCTATACCGTTTAAAAATTTTGTTATTGTATCGAAATGCTGGCCGGCGAGGATCTCTGTGGGAGCCATCAGGCATGACTGATATCCGTTGTCTGATGCAATCAGCATGCTCATAAGAGCAACAAGGGTCTTGCCACTGCCGACATCCCCCTGAAGCAGGCGGTTCATCTGCCTTCCCGATCCGAGATCCTTTCGGATCTCCTTCATAACACGTTTCTGGGCTTCTGTAAGGGAGAAAGGGAGATTATTGTAATAGAAGCTGTTAAAGTATTCTCCGATGTTTGAAAAGATGAATCCCTTTAGTTTCCGGTTTCTGTTTGACTTAAACCTTAACAGATTCAGCTGTATGTAAAACAGCTCCTCGAACTTGAACCTGTATCTCGATCGCTCCATCTCATCCGGTGTTGAGGGGAAATGGATTCTATGGAGGGCGTCATGAAGATCGGTCAGTTTGTAGCGGGTTACAAGCCAGGCCGGTAAAGTCTCGGGTATCCGGATTTTTATCAGCTTCAGGAGATTGCCTGTAAGCTTGCTGATCGTTTTGGATGTGATGTATTGGTTTTTGAGATTCTCGGTGACGCTGTACTGAGCCTGCAAGCCTGACTGGAGACTTTCTTCCATCTTGCTTAATGCCTCAATCTCAGGATGAATAATATTAATAATCCCGTTAAATACTCCCGGCTTGCCGAACACAACAAACTCATTGCCGGGCGGGTAACTTCCGGTTATCCACCTTGCGCCCCTGAACCAAACCAGTTTGACGGTACCGGTCTCATCGCCGAAATCCGCCACCAGCCTTTTACCCGTACCATGGCCCTCTGTGGCATAACCTCTGATTATCCCTTTTATCTGCACATAGGGGAAATCCGGGTCGATCTCAGCAACTTTGTAGAATCTCGTTCTGTCGAAATATTTATATGGGAAATAGTAAAGAAGATCCCGGAAAGTTTTTATGCCCAACTCCTTTCCCAGCAGATCAGCCCTTTTCGGGCCAACCCCCTGAAGAAATGTAATTTCCGTATCGAGAAAATCCGGCATACTTATAAACCTGGCAAGATTGCTAAAGATTTCCGAAATTAAGTATTTTTGAAAACCTGTCCTAATTATCTAATACTGGTAGTTGCATGATCTGGTTCAGAGCGCTGACATTCATTAAATATTTCCTTTTTTCCCGCCATGGGAAGGGGCACGGTATACACAGCCCTTTCGTTTATGATCTGGTTTCGCGGGTCTTCCGGAATAAAACGGAGCCCGCTATTGTCTTAAGTATTGAAACAATAAGAAAACAACTGATCTCCAGTCCGCGATCAATCCATGTCGACGATCTTGGATCCGGGTCATCAAGAATGAAAACGAGTCTGAGAAAAGTGTCGGATATAGCAAGATATTCACCCGTGAGCAGGAAGTATGGCAATTTGCTGGCCAGCCTGGCCAGAGAGTTTGGGAGACCGGCGATCCTTGAACTGGGCACTTCTGTTGGAATAAGCACAATGTATATGGCGATGTCGTGTACCGACACCCGGGTCTATACGATTGAAGGGTGCCGGGCAACTTCAGAGATAGCATCAGACAATTTCAGGAGCGCTGGAATCAGCAACATAGTATTAATTAACAGACCCTTTGATGAAGTGTTGCCGGAGGTCGGGCGGGAGATCCCTGCACCGGGACTGGTTTTCATTGACGGGAATCACAGAAAAGAGCCGCTCGTCCGCTATTGCAGGGAGATTGCAACTCTCTCAGGTACTACGAGTGTGATAATTATCGATGATATTCATTCATCGCCCGATATGGAAGAAGCATGGCACGAGTTGAGGCAGATGGAAGGGGTGTCACTTACAATAGATATTTACCGGATGGGTTTATTATTCTTCAGGAAGGGATTAAGCCGCCGGGATTACACCATCAGGTATTAACAAAAATTAAGAGATTATAATTCCTTATTTAAGTAAATTAACCTAATTTCGCAAATTCAAATTTAACAGACCATGAACAGAGTCATTGAGATCAGCAATATTGTTAAGAATTACCAGATCGGATCCGTTATCGTAAGGGCTCTAAGATCAGTCAGTATCAATATTGAAAAGAATGAATATGTAGCAATAATGGGTCCTTCCGGTTCAGGAAAATCAACTCTCCTGAACCTCCTGGGTTGTCTTGATACACCCACCAGCGGAAGCTATGTATTGAACGGCACCGACGTATCCAAGATGGAGGACGATTTTCTTGCTGAGACCAGGAACAAGGAAATTGGATTTGTTTTTCAGACATTTAATCTTCTTCCCCGTTACACTGCACTTGAAAATGTGACTCTTCCTCTGATATATGCCGGAATGCCAAAGATAGAAAGGGAAAAAAAGGCTGTTCAGACTCTGGATCATGTCGGTCTTGCAGACAGGATGACCCATAAGCCCAATGAGTTGTCAGGTGGTCAGCGACAGCGCGTTGCCATTGCAAGGGCGCTGGTTAACAGTCCTTCAATCATACTTGCAGATGAACCGACAGGTAACCTCGACAGTAAGACTGCACTCGATATAATGGGCTTGCTCGATGATATACACAAGGATGGGAACACGGTTATACTTGTGACCCACGAGGAAGACATCGCTAAGCACGCCGCCAGGATAATCAGATTATTCGACGGTGAGGTATCACAGGATTATTTAAATGTGAATTATGTAAAGAAAGTGTGACAGCCGACAGCTGTTTCCTGCTTGTTTCTCCATTACTTCATGTTATTATGAAAATCTACACCCGCACAGGTGATGATGGAACTACTTCACTATCCGGAGGAAGAAGAGTTCCCAAGCATCATATTCGTATCGAGGCTTACGGTTCAGTAGATGAACTGATCTCGTGGATTGGTCTTTTAAGGGATCATAAGGAGAATTTCAGAAGAAAGGAGGTATTGGTCTTCATCCAGGATCAGTTAATGAAATGCGCTGCCGCTCTGGCGCGCGAAAAAGAATCAGGAGATGCGGAGAAATACCTTCCGGAAAACGGATCAGTGAAGTTTCTGGAGGAAGAGATCGATAAAATGGAATCACATCTCCTTCCGCTAAACAATTTTGTCCTTCCAGGTGGTCATGTCCTGGTATCATATTGTCATATAGCAAGATGCGTGTGCCGGAGAACTGAAAGAGCAGTTCTGAGGCTCAATGAGTCTGAAATTGTCCCGGAAATAATCCACAAGTTTCTTAACCGGCTCGCCGATTATTTGTTCATGCTAAGCAGGATGTTAAGCTTTGAACTTGATATTAAGGAAGTTAAGTGGCCTTTGCAGAATATTTAAAAACTTTGATGCAGGTATTGTTTATTAAGTAAAATATATATATTTGCAGCTTTAATAAAAGGTTAATTAATCGGGTAATTATGTACTGGACACTTGAATTAGCATCAAAACTTGAGGATGCTCCGTGGCCTGCCACCAAGGATGAGTTGATCGATTTTGCCATTCGGTCAGGTGCCCCTATGGAAGTTATAGAAAACCTGCAGGAAATTGAGGATGAGGGTGATATCTACGAAAGTATCGAAGATATCTGGCCCGATTATCCAAGTAAAGACGATTTCTTTTTTAACGAAGACGAATATTAGTGCCCGCCCTGAAGTTTTGAAGGGCATCTTTTACGGCTTTTTGAATACATCGCTCATTTTTTTAGGTCTCAGGCCATCAAGCCATTCAAATCCATCAAGTCTCAGATCCCCATCCAGATTCTGTTGCGGAGGATCCAGAATTCCTGAAGGATTCTGGTATTCATAAATCTCGATGATCTTTCCGTCATCAACAAAAATTTCAATCCTCGAGCATTTAGCCCTGTTTACCCCCACAACCTCATCGCCGTCAACCAGAAAATAAATTGTTTCGCCGTTGCCGTCAATATTTATCTTATAAAGTTCGTTGTTCTCAAAATAGCCTGTAAGCATCCTGCCCTTGACCTGGTTGAATCTTATGTCGTCTATCTGGCTTGTGACAAAAGCAGAATTGTACAATTCAAGCCTGTCTGTCTGTGAGTTTCTGGTAAAGACAGCCATTGAATCGGCTGTGAGCTGGTTTTCCTCTGACCAGATTACAGGATTCGTATATAATCGTATTACAGAGTCCTGATAGGAATATGAAAGCGAATCGCACTTCGCCTGCAGGTCCTCACTGAAAACCCGGCAGCCGTACCAGGCTCTCATCAGCCTGAAAGCATTCGAGATGGTGTCATACGCGGTTATTGCACTAATGGTATCGGCATGAAGAAACAGGGAGTCTCCCTTTGATATCTGGATAAAGAGGGCCCTGTCTGTTACCAGGAATTGCTCAGGATCCCTGTAATACCACGCGTAATTGCCTCTTATTACTATACTGTTTGTGGTATCGGCAATATTGACATTTCCGAATGCTTCTCCGTACCCTCCAGGTTTATCATAATAAAGAGAATCCCCGTGAATGATCTGCTTTCTGTTATCAATAACAGCGTTCTTCCATAGCCGCGACAGGTCGGTTTTCGTGTCGTACCAGCCCTTCTCGCAATAAATGTAGATGCTGTCACCCTCCAGAACTGTAGGACCTGTAAAAAAAGCAGTCTCGCTGTCAGTATTGTAATCCATGGTATCGGCGGTCATGATATAATCAGGGTTAACGATCTTTACACTATCCTTGAAATTGAACAGGTTCTGAGAGACATAGTAAATGCCGATCCGGCTCGTCAGCGTGTTCTCTCCGTTGATTATCCTCCCGTTATTATTGTACCGGGCAATTCTCCGGGCAACATCATATTCGGCTGAGTCGGTGAACAGGTGTGTCTCTTTGTCAATCAATTCCACGTTCCCTTTTACTATGGCTATTTCTGAGGTGCCGTCATAAAAAAGGTAGTCACTGAAAAGATTAAGTGTATCCCCCTGCTGAAGGTGTATTTTGCGATAAGCCCATATCTGGTTCATCCCCTGGTATAGGTGAGCACTGTCGCACTTCATATAGACCTCATTATGCAGGAGGGAAACATTTCCAAGCAAACGGGTCAGCTTTCTGCCGGTCGATCTCTCAGAAACGTCAATTACTTCATCCGCATGAAGGACTTCGATCTTTCTCTTTGTGGGTTTTCCTGTCTGATCGGCATTCTGGCCCTCAAGGAACGAAGCAGTTAAAACAAGCATCAGGAAAAGGATAATTTTGTCTGATGCAAATAAGCAGGAATCTTTCGGGTGGTGTTCTATTCCAGCCAGCCTTGTGAAAGGAAACCGCATGATCTGAATTCCTCGCTTATTTTAATATAGGTGGTTTCAATTTTTTTCCTGATCCATTTATCGTATACTTTTCTGCGCTCCTCGAGCATTGCCGCATTGTATATGGCCTGATAGTCATCCCTCAGGTTAGCCCTGTGAGCCGGCAGTTCATCATCGAGCCTGACAATTCTGAATACAATATTCCCGTCTTCATCGGTCGTCCTGAAAGGCTCGGATATCTCGCCGATTTTAAGGTCGCGAACCCTCATGTACATCTCAGTGCCTAATTCTTCAAGAGTGAACCAGTTGGTCCTTGAAGAGGGATTGGGGCTTACGTATTTTCCTCCGTTTACGCGGCTGTCTTTATGGCTTGACAGTCGTCGCGCGGCATCTTCAAATTTCACATCATTTTTCCTGATCAGATTGGCCAGGCTGTCGAGTCTTTCCATTGCGAGCTGTGCCTCTTCGGTCTTTACTTTTGGTCTGATCAGTATATGGCGGGTATTTGCCAGATCCCCTTTCCTGTCGATCATCTGTATTATATGAAAACCATATCTGGTCTCTATGATCCTTGAAACGGAATTTTTGGAGAGGCTGAAGGCAGCATCAGCAAATTCCTTCTCTAGTTCGCCTCTGGTTCTGTAACCAAGTTCCCCTCCGCTGGTGGCAGTACCCGGATCCTCGGAATACATTACAGCAAGCACGCTGAAGCTTTTGCCTTCCAGTATTTCGCTCCGGATATCGAGAAGCCGCTGTCGGGCCTCCGCCTTGTTCTCCTCATTTGCAGGAGGATCGAGCTGAATAACGCTAACCTGTACTTTTGCCGGAACAACAGGCAGGCTGTCTTTCGGAATAGACGCATAAAACCTCCTTAGCTCGGCAGGAGTAATGGTGAGGTTAGCAGCAATGTTCGACTGAACCTCCATGGCAATCTGCTGTTCTTTAAGGGTTTTTCTTATATCCCGCCGTATTTCCACCATACTCTTCCTGAAATAATCCTCGAGGGCCTTTTCACTGCCAACCTGCCTTATAGCTTCATTGAGCCTCACATTCAGGTCACTCTCAACCATGTCGTCGGTTACAATTATACTGTCGATCCTTGCCTGGTCAAGAAAGAGCTTCGAGATAAGCAATTCCTCAAAAACATTGCACCGAAGCTGATCCGGAGGTGTCTTGTTACCGCTTCTTCTATAATCATACACCATTTCCTCGACATCAGAAAGGAACACCACCTCATCGCCTATGATAGCGGCAATCGATTCCACAAGGACCTGGGCATTTGCTGAAAAGATCCCCGTGAGCATAAAAAAAACAATTATCAGACAGAATCGCTTATTTCTCATATTTAAAACACCTTAAACTTGTTTGCTTTCAGAGCTTCGTTATAAATCCCGTTCTCAAGCGACTGGATAAACACGAACCTGCGGTTGTTAAGTATAATTCTTTTTATATCATCCTTTATGTAATCAAATGGGGCTATAGAGGATCTGAGTCGGTAATCCCTGATATTCAGCAGATAAACAGATAAAGAATCGCTTGTCTCGTAAAAAGAGTATCTCCTTAGGAAATTTTCCTGGTTGTCGATCCTGCCGCCGAGCTCTGCAGAAAGCCTGTCGAGTGTAATCCAGTTTTCTCCGAAATCGTCGAATTTCTCTGCAAACTGAAAACAATAGCCTTCGAGTTCCTGCAGATCAGTCTGATTATTCGATCTTGCCAGCAGTTTAATTCTGTATATATCAGGGGTTTCCGGAGGAAGTTTGATAAAGAGCGCCTTGACAATATTTGAGCCGAGAACAAAACTGTTACTGTTAAGGTTATAATAGTCCTCAATCTCCTGATCGGTTACAACAGTATCCATTTTCTCAAGCATCATCTGTCTCTGATACTCATAAATTATGAGATCACCTCTCGTTTCATCGATCTGTCTCTCTATTGCGGCTTTAATTTCCGGTAATATGTTCTCACGGGCTTTCTGATAGACAAATTCCCTTTTCGCCCATTTATTGATATAATTCTGGATCATCGCCGCGCTGTCTGATGCAGATGCACCCCTGGTGATATGCCCGGGTATCTGATCATAATATAGAATAATATCATTGACCTTTGCCACTGGCACCCTTTTGTCCGGCTTTTTAAGTTTTGTACAACCGGCAACAAAGCCTAGCAGCAGAAGGAGAATAAAAAACTTATTCATTTCCCAGCTCCTTCCTCACTTCTTTAAGAACCGCATTATCAATCTTAACGGGATATCTTTCCTTTAATTGTCTGATCCATGCACTCTCCAGCTCGTTCTGATAACCTGCCATCAATTCACCTTTAATCTCATATAATGGCATAGGCAAAGGATCAGTAGTTTTACTGATGACTATGACAGACGGATAGCCGTTCGTCTGAAAAAAATGTGTCCCTTTTGTCCAGCGCAGCTTATCTATTTCGGGGTCATCTCCGCGGTACCATCTTCCTTTTGTAACAAAAAGGAGCGTATCGCCACCGGAATTGAATCTGTCGTTCAGCCGTTTCTCAGCATCCCGCCTACGGGAGACTCTTCTGAAGAAAGTCCTGAACTGTTTATCACTTCCTCTTTGCATGAGTTTGTAGATTGTGCCGTCGATTGACCGGGGCGCCATAAACTCATGCTTATGTTCTTCGTAATAATCCTTAAGCCCGGCAGAATCCTCCTGAGCCCTGTTCCATACTTTCTTTTCAGATATTTCAAACAGAAGCATACCGTCATGGAACTCTTTCATCAGATACCTGAATTCCGGGTATTTCTTCTCCAGGCGAGAATTTTCGTACCTGAGGATGTGGTCATCAGAAATTATCCCGAGGGATTTATCGATAAATACTGAAGGGACAGAGGTATTGATCATCGAACCTCTTGTTTCAAGGGAGTTTACGAATTCTTTTACAGTAAGATGTTGATCTGCAAACGAATAAATATTGCCATCAGGGATTTGCTGCCCCGGATAACGGGCTAATCCCTTTATCTTAAGTGAGTCAGTATTGTCAACGAGCCATCTGTAAGCATCCTGGTTTATCCTGAAATTATACTCTTTTCTGAGCCTGTCGATCAAAGTTCTTTTGCTTACCGATGCCAGGTATGACTGGTTAATTTTACTTTCAAGGAATGATCTTGTTTCTTCGAAAGAGCCAGGAGCTCTTTTCTCAAGCAATTTAATTATATGCCAGCCGTAAAGGGTCCTGACCGGTTTCGAATATATGCCGGTATCATTCAGTGCGAATGCTGCTTCAGAAAAAGCGCTGATGACCTCTCCTGTACCGAACCAGTTCATCTCACCACCGCGGACGGAAGACTCTTTATGGTCGGAATACTCTTTAGCCAGGAGGCTGAATGAGGCACCTCCCTGCAGCCGTTTGTAAAGGTCGGTTATATCCAGTTCAGCCTTACGCGCTTCCTCGTCACTTATACCCGGAGGGGCGGCTTTCATTATATGGGCAACTCTTATCTTCCCTCTTGACGGTCTTCTGTCAGCAACCTTAATTATATGATAACCGTAAGAAGTGCGCACCGGCATGGAAATTACGTCTGGCTTCAAAGAATAAGCAGCATCATCGAATGGCATAATCATTTGAAAAACAGTGAAGTATCCGAGATTTCCGCCATTTGCCAGGACTGACTGGTCCTCAGATGTGCTTCTGGCGACATGTTCAAACAATTCACCGCTGATTATCCTTTCCCGGATATTGAGGCTCTTTTTCCATGCCTTCAGGGTATCGGAAGGTGAGGCATCCGGGGGACATCCGATCAGAATATGCCAGGCATTGACATCCGTCAGATATCTTTCATATGCTTTTCTGAGCAGGCTTTCCCTGGTCTCGGTGTCGGTCAGGTAACTCTGTGCAAGCTGGGTCCTGTATCCTTCGAGCTCCTTCCGGAAGGCCTGGGTTGTGTCGGATCCTTCAGCCAGTGCATCTTCGACTTTGAGGCGGAATATAATGTACTGTTCCAGGTACTCGTCGAAAGCAGATCTGTCCTCAGGCAACGGAGTTTTCCTGTACATACGGATGAATTCACCTGCCTGGATACGGGAGTTGCCTACGCTCATAAGTATCTTTTCACCGGGCTCCTGGGCCTGGCAAAGTGCAGTCGTCAGAAAGATCAGACCGGTAAGATATAAAGGCAGTTTGATTCTCATCAGGGCAAGCGATACTGTCTATTCAAATATTTTCCTGCTGTAATTGGGAGATTCCCTCGTTATTGAAACATCATGCGGGTGGCTCTCAATTATGCCGGATGAAGTTATCCTGACGAACTTCCCTTCCTTTTTCAGGATGCTGATGTCTTTTGCTCCGACATAACCCATTCCGGATCTTAAGCCGCCTATGAGCTGAAATACCACTTCCGAAAGAGTTCCTTTATACGGAACTCTGGCAGCAATGCCTTCCGGAACCAGTTTCTGGATATCATCTTCCATATCCTGGAAATAACGGTCCTTTGATCCCTGCTGCATTGCTTCAATTGATCCCATTCCCCTGTATGACTTGAACTTGCGGCCACTGTAGATAATCGTTTCCCCTGGTGACTCCTCCACACCTGCAAACAGCGATCCGGCCATAATGGAATCTGCCCCGGCAGCAAGAGCCTTTATGATGTCACCGGAGTATCTTATACCACCATCGGCTATCACAGGTATTCCGGAGCCTTCGATAGCCTTTGCCACGTTATAGATGGCTGAAAGCTGGGGTATGCCCACTCCGGCGATGACCCTGGTGGTGCATATCGATCCGGGGCCTATGCCGACCTTGATTGCGTCAGCTCCTTCGTCTGCCAGCTTCCTTGCCGCTTCAGCAGTGCCTACATTCCCGGCAATAATATCAGTATCAGGAAAATGCTTCTTCAGGTCCCGGAGTATCCTGATCACACTTTTTGTATGTGCATGGGCGGTGTCGATAGCAATGGCATCTGCGCTGGCATTTACAAGCGCCTCTGTTCTCTCGAGGGTATCAGCCGCTATACCGACCGCAGCCGCCACTCTTAACCTTCCCTTGCTGTCCTTGCAGGAACCGGGACGGTCCTTAGATTTTGTGATATCCTTGTAAGTGATCAGGCCTGTCAGTTTGCCGTTCTCATCTATCATCGGCAGCTTTTCGATCTTGTGTTTCTGAAGGATCCTCGCTGCAGCCTCCAGATCGGTGTGGTGATTCGTTGTGATGAGGTTTGTTGTCATTACCTCGGTGATTTTCCGGGAGCTGTTATTTTCAAATCTCAGATCCCTGTTGGTAACGATACCCCTCAATATGCCATTTATGTCAATAACCGGTATGCCGCCGATCCTGTACTCCCTCATGAGATTAATCGCTTCAGCCACAGTAGCATCAAGGCTTATGGTAATGGGGTCAAAGATCATAACGTTTTCAGCCCTTTTCACTCTCTTCACCTGAGCAGCCTGTTTCTCAACCGACATGTTCTTGTGGATAACCCCGATACCGCCTTCCCTCGCTATGGCAATTGCAAGTTCATCCTCTGTAACGGTATCCATCGCAGCAGATACAATCGGGGTGTTAATCTTTATGTTCCTGGTAAACATTGAGCTTAGATCCACCTCACGGGGCAGAACTTCCGAGTATAATGGAATCAGAAGGACATCATCAAAGGTCAATCCTTCATAGAGTATTTTTTCCTTTGCAAATGACATTTTATGGCGGGTTTAAAGTTTTGGTGCGCAAATTACTAAAAAAATACTGACTACCGAAATATCCCTTTGATTTAGACTTCATAAAAAATTGAATAACAGTTATTACATTTGTAAAAGGCATTCCGGGAATAAAAATGGAAGAGTACAGGAAAATACTGACCAGATACTGGGGTTATACTTCCTTCAGGCCGCTCCAGGACGAGATAATAAAATCAGTTATGGAAGGAAGGGATACGCTCGGACTTATGCCTACGGGTGGAGGCAAGTCGGTTACCTTTCAGGTTCCGGGACTGGCGATGGAGGGTACCTGCCTTGTGATTACACCTCTTATTGCACTGATGAAAGAGCAGGTCAGCCGCCTGAACAGCCAGGAGATCAAGTCAGCCGCCATTCACTCGGGTATGTCGCGCGAGGAGATAGATATAGCGCTTGAGAATTGCATATATGGTGATTACAAATTTCTTTATGTCTCCCCTGAGCGGATCTCAACCCCGGTCTTTCAGGGAAAACTGTCGCGGCTCAACCTTTCACTCGTGACGATTGATGAGGCACATTGCATATCTCAGTGGGGCTACGATTTCAGGCCATCGTATCTTAAAATTGCCGTTCTGAGGAATTTCATTCCTGACAGGGTGCCCTTTCTCGCTCTGACTGCTTCGGCCACTGAGCAGGTTGTTCAGGATATAATGAGCAAGCTGGAATTCAGGGAGAAGAATGTTCTGAGGACAAGCTTCAACAGGAAGAACATCTCGTATCTGGTCCGGAAGGTTGAGGATAAGGGTTCCTATCTGGTGCGGACCGTAAAGAAGGTCAGGGGATCGGGAATTGTCTACGTCAGGAGCAGGAAAAGAACGGGAGAGGTGGCCCGTCTGCTTGCGGAGAACGGAATAAGCGCTGATTTCTATCATGCAGGGCTGGCCGACGAAGTAAGGGACAGGAAGCAGGCATCATGGACAGCAGGAGAAACCCGCATTATTGTCTCCACTAACGCCTTCGGCATGGGTATCGATAAAGCCGATGTGAGATTTGTTATACACTGGGATATCCCCGATTCAATTGAAAACTATTTCCAGGAGAGTGGCCGGGCGGGACGCGACAACAAGCCTGCTTTTGCAGTATTGCTCTATTCGCCTGCCGACAAGTCCCGCCTTGAGGAATCGCTCAGGAAGAAATTCCCACCCGTTGAAAAGATCAAGGATGTGTATGAGGCATTATGCAATTATCTCCAGGTTCCCCACGGGACAGGGAAGGATAATGTTTTTGACTTCAACATGGCAGATTTTATTTCCGCATACCGCCTTCCCGTCATTGAGACCTACAACAGCCTCCAGTTCCTCCAGAGGGAAGGCTATATGGAGTTTACTGAAGAGATAAACAATCCCTCGAGGGTCCATTTCATTGTGAGCCGCGATGACCTTTATAAGTTTCAGGTCGCAAACGAAGCGTTCGATGGTTTTATTAAACTGCTCCTGAGATCCTATACAGGGATGTTCTCGGAGTTTGTGGCAATCAGCGAAGATACCCTGGCACGTAAAAGCGCTCTCACAAGGGATACTGTTTATCAGTTTCTCGTAAAGCTGGCCTCGCTCAACATAATCCGTTATATACCCGGAAGAACTACTGCACTTGTGATCTTTACAGAGGAAAGGCTCGTGAGAAAGGGATTATTCATCTCTCCTGAGAATTACCTTCATGTAAAGGAAAAATATATTCACCGGCTCGAAAAAATGACGGGTTATGCAGAACCCGATACCAGGTGCAGATCGGTATACCTTCTCGATTATTTCGGTGAAGACTCTGAGAGGTGTGGCAGATGCGATGTATGCCGCAAACGAAATGAACTGGATCTGAGCAGGTATGAATTTGACATAATTCTTGAGGAGATCAAGAAGATACTCAGTGAGAATACTCCCGATGCAGAGGAACTTGTCAGAATGACAGACCATCCCGGCGAAAAAGTGGTCAAGGTTTTACGCTGGCTCCTTGATCACAACAAGATCATCAGGGATGATAACCAGAAATTATCCTGGAACACATAAGGAGACTGATTTGCATGGTACTCACCGGAAATTGACTACTTTTGTGTGAAAAATTTTCAAACCGATGACCAGCAACCAGGATCCCCTATATTCCGGAACAGTACTTGAATTTGTTGCTGCTGCCAACGAATATTGCAAGTATATTGAACGTGCATCGGAAATTAAGGGAGATGAGCTGCTTAAAATACTGCAGAGACTACTGCCTTACATCTATCTTAAAGCATCCCTGCTTCCTGATTTTGAACCATTCTTTGAAGAGGAGAACCGCAAGTCTGTAAAGGAATCTGACTGGATTGCGATAAATGATACTTTAAGAACAAAATTTGGCCCGGCAGACAGTTACCTCGAGGTATTTGATGAGCGCATAAGGGAATCTGACACACCGGTAACAGCAAGCCTGGCTGAGAATATGGCAGATATTTACCAGGACCTTAAGGATTTTCTTATTCTTTACCATACCGGGACAAACGAATTAATGAATGACGCTCTGTGGGAATGCAGGCTGAATTTCGAGACTTACTGGGGTCAGAAACTTGTAAACTCTCTGAGAGCCATTCATCAGTTTCTTTATTCCGGAGAGGAGATTGCTGAGTCAGATGATGCTTCTGATGAAGCCGCTGACAGAAGAGGGGATCACGATGACTGGTTTATTTCACGACGACAAAATGAGTACAGAAAAGGTGTTAAATAGCAGATATCCTGAGAACATTACAGCTGAGGAACTTGCTTCATATGAGCTTTCATGGTTCAGGGGAGAAATAGCTGTTATTGAGGACATGGCTTCATTCCGGAAATACTTACCCCGGTTTTCAGGTGCAAAGGTACTGGGTTTTGATACCGAGACAAAGCCCTCTTTCAGGAAGGGACGCAATAACAAGGTTTCTCTCATTCAGCTGGCAACAGAAAACCTTGCCTGTCTTATCAGGATCAATAAAACTGGTATACCACCGGAGCTTGCCGCTCTCCTCGCTGATCCCGGCATTATCAAAGCCGGCGTGGCGGTTCATGATGATATAAGATTTCTTAAGAGCGTACAGCGTTTTACTCCGGCTGGATTTATTGATCTTCAGACTATGGTAAAAGAATACGGAATTCAGAGTGCAGGTCTTAAGAAACTGACGGCAATCGTGCTGGGATTCAGAATATCGAAGCGTCAGCAGGTTACAGACTGGGAGGCGCCGGAACTTACTGAGGCTCAAGTTGTTTATGCGGCAACCGATGCATGGGTGTGTTATAAACTTTATACTAAGCTGATATCAGAAATTTAATATTCCAGTAATTGCCCAGAATCCGAGAAACCGGAAACGATGTCAGAGAGAATACGAATAATACTTAAATCAGGCAAAGACCAGTCGCTTCGCAGGTATCATCCGTGGGTTTTCTCGGGTGCCATAAAGAAAATAATCGGGAACCCTTCTGAAGGAGATGTGGTTGATGTATACGACAACAAGGAAGAATTTCTGGGGACGGGCCATTATCAGCCTGGTTCCATTGCAGTAAGGATCCTCTCTTTCACCAGGGTTACACCGGATATCGGTTTCTTCCGTGAGAAGATATCAGCAGCAATTGGTTACAGGAGATCTCTCGGGCTGACCGATAATCCTTCCCTGAATGTATTCAGACTTGTGCATGCTGAAGGAGACAACCTTCCGGGGCTTATTGTAGATTATTACAATGGAGTGGCCGTTATGCAGATGCATTCCGTGGGGATGTACAGACTGCGCATGGAGATCGCTTCCGTAATAGCTGAAGTGATGGGCAAATCAGTCAGGGCGGTTTACGACAAGAGTGAGGCAACCATACCTTTCATGTCGGGAATCAAAGCGGAAAATGAATTCCTCATCGGCGAATCCGGGCCGGTAACAGTTACAGAGAACGGATTCAGGTTCGTTATCGACTGGGTAAAAGGCCAGAAGACAGGGTTTTATATAGACCAGAGAGAGAACAGAAAACTCCTTGGAGATTTTTCTACAGGTAAAAGTGTACTAAACATGTTCGGGTATACGGGTGGATTCTCTGTTTATGCCATGAAGGATGCCGCATCGGTCCACACTGTTGACTCCTCCCTTCCTGCAACCGAAATGGCTGTCGAAAATGTAAGGCTCAATTTC
>JAHYJA010000248.1 GCA_019429325.1 Bacteroidales bacterium | reverse complement strand
TGGTATCTTCCCGAAGTAATTATCGTTCACAGGCGGCCCAAGCTTATTTTCATCTCCGGGTACGAAAGGAATGACAACGATAACCGAGGGTGAAGGAGTGAACATACCCAGCATCCATATTGAAAGAAGTCCGGTCTCTTTGCGCCATTCATCCGCGCCGGTATTAACAAGCGTATTGACGGACCGGTAGGCCACCCCGTTCACTCCCTTCAGATCCTGACCTGTAAGCCTGGATATCTCGCTATCGGTGAGGAGAGTAACCTCTCTTTCGATCCTGAATTCCAGGAGTGTCCCGCTATAGTTTTTAACTGAGGTCTCTATTGAAAAGAGCGCGGATGAATCTGTTGATGCATCCAGATCAAAGGGCATCGTATCGAGAAAGTCAGGGGTCTGCCAGTCGTCGTAAACGAACTTCTTCCCTTTTTCGAAGAATATCGAGAACTGCCCACCCTCGGGACCGAGCCATAGCCTCTCCTCACCACCAAAAGGATTTATATGGGGCAGGATCTGGCGGGAAGCGATCAGTTCGTGATTTATCCAGCCGAAGCTGAACCCGCTGTCGCCGGATGATGTGCTTGTCATTACCCTTCCCTGCCATCCCGGGACAATAACTATTGAAGCGTTTTTGTTTGTCAGTTCAAGAATGTCAATGTGCTTTTTCAGGAAATCCCGGTTGTAACCGTATTGCTGCAAGGTGTCTGTTGTCATCTGTGTTTCTTTTTGACGGTTTTTCTCTTTTCCTGATGGTCCTGCGCAGGAAGCGAGGAGCAGGGAGAAGATAACGGGTAATATCAAGACTCTCATAGTAATACATTTTAAAATGCTGGATTAAGTACTTCAATTCAAAGTTAGGGAAATAGCTGAAACCAGGATAGGATAATATATTCAATTTAACCGCAAAGAGCGCTAAGCCTGCCTTCACGTTCGTTGCGGCAGGTAAGGAACTCGCAGAGAGCGCAAAGCTAAAGTACAGATAATAAATTCTTTGCGTTCTCTGCGTAATAACTTTGCGTCCTTTGCGGTTGAAAAATCTATTTAAACAAATCTAATAGGCACCGATTGCAACCGAGCGGAACACAAGGCACGGATCACAACCGAGCGGAACAGAGGGCACGGATTGCAATTCCGCGCCAGCAACCGCGAGCTCGGCGAAGCCAAATCCGCGCCAGCAACCGCGAGCTCGGCGAAGCCAAATCCGCGCCAGCGAACCGCGAACAGGCACGGATCACAGATCCGCGCCAGCGAACCGCCAGCTTCCGCGCCAGCGTACTGGCACGGTGTTAAAGTTAGGGAAATCTGCGTCACAATTAACTATCCATATAAATTCGGAGTATTTTTGTGCAATTATGGACATGGAGAAAGTCAGCCTTTGCGGATTGTCCGCTGATGGAATATACAATCTTATCAAACCAGGCGGGTTCAGTCACTCCCATGCACTTAAGATCGCAAACAGCATATACAAAAAGAGAACAACAGATCTGTCAATGGTCCCGGGGATACCCAAAAAGTTAAAACATGAGCTTGAATCGCTCGCTATTGCCGGAGTATTTAAACCAGTCTCTTCACTCAAATCCTCCGACAACACCATAAAATACCTTTTCAGGAACTGCAAAGGCTTAAACTACGAAACAGTGTATATTCCTGATAAGAAGCGCAATACTGTCTGCGTTTCAACCCAGTCGGGGTGCCGTATGGGCTGTCCTTTCTGTGTTACGGGAAGCTATGGTTTTCATGGCGATCTGGCTGCCGGAGAGATCATCAATCAGATAATCAGCCTGCCTGATTCTCAAAAGGTTACCCATATAGTATTCATGGGAATGGGCGAGCCCCTGGATAACCCTGATAATGTGCTGAAAGCCTGTGAGATACTTACAGCTGAATGGGGTATGGCGGTCAGTCCGCGCAATGTGACCGTATCAACCATAGGCATTGAACCGGAGATCAGCAGATTCCTTGAGAAGTGTGAATGCAACCTCACCCTCAGTCTGTTTTCACCTTTCGCGGAAGAGAGGGGAGAAGTGGCAGCAGTTGAAAAAAAGTATCCCGCTGCAAAGATCCTTAAGATAATGAAGGAGCATCCACTTAAGAAGGGAAGACGCCTGAGTGTTGCCTACATAATGATCTGTGGTCTGAATGACACCGGGAGGCATCTTGATGCACTTAAAAAACTATTGGAGGGTTCCGGAATAAGGGTCAACCTGATACCTTTTCATCCACCTCCGGGCGATCAGCATCTCTCTTCACCTGAGGAGAGGATGCAATTTTTCAGGCACGAG
>JAHYJA010000247.1 GCA_019429325.1 Bacteroidales bacterium | reverse complement strand
GGCTCTGTCCGGTACGGTGGGTACAGGTAATATTGCCGGTGTGGCGCTTGCCATTCATCTCGGGGGACCGGCGGCACTCTTCTGGATGCTTGTAACTGCAGCAATCGGGATGTGCACAAAGTTTGTCGAGGTTACCATCTCGCATAAATACCGCGATATCCTGCCTGACGGAACAGTTTCCGGAGGCCCCATGTACTGCATGAAAAAAAGGATATTCATCAAAACAAAAAGCGGAAAGATTATAAAAATCGGAGCCATTATGGGAGCCTTTTTCGCTGCTGCAACCGTACTTTCATCATTTGGCACGGGGAGCCTGCCCCAGATAAACAGTATCTCCAACTCAATATTTGCAACATTCGGCATCAATCATGTTGTAACGGGTGCGGTTCTTTCGATCCTGCTTGCCTTAATAATAATAGGGGGTATTAAAAGAATTGCGAAGGTTACCTCCAGGCTTGTTCCCGGTATGGCGATATTCTATTTTATAGGAGCCCTTTTAGTTATTTTCACAAATTATCAGAACATTATACCGTCGATCATAGCTCTTTTCTCGACTGTCTTTACCGGAACTGCCGCAGTTGGAGGATTCATGGGGGCTACCATTGCTTTCGCAATAAACAGGGGGGTTAACAGGGGGCTCTTTTCCAACGAATCGGGACAGGGTTCTGCCCCAATTGCACATTCGGCAGCACGGGCTCCCGAGCCTGTCTCCGAAGGCATGGTGGCGATACTCGAACCATTTATTGATACTATTATCATCTGTACTCTGACAGGCCTGGCGATCCTCTCGTCGGGTGTCTGGACCGAGAAAGTGGAGAACCAGTTCCAGAGCGCTGATATGATATTCATGAATCAGGTATATGATGAAAATATCCCTGACCATAAACAGAAGGTTGCAGATTACATTACCAGGGGCAAGGCTATTCCTCTATTCAACGGACAGCTGGAAATATCTGAGGGTAAGATGATTACGCCTATTACACTTATCGTCTCCAGATCAATAGCTGAAGACCTGACATTCTCTGATGGAAGAAATCCTTTCACAGGGAAAATAAATGTTGTAAACGGTAAGTGGCAGCCTCTCTCATCATCGGTGACAGTCTCGGGCAAATCACTGATCCACAGTGCTCCGCTTACGGCTGAGGCCTTCAAGAAAAGCATTATGGGTGACTGGGGTAAATACATTGTATCGATCGGATTACTGCTTTTCGCATTTTCAACGGCAATATCATGGTCATATTACGGCGACAGGGCTCTCACATATCTGGCCGGACCCGGGTATGTAATATATTACAGGATCGTTTTCGTAATTGCATTCTTTCTTGCTTCATTTACCGATACAACCATCATCTGGTCGCTTTCGTACATCACCATTGCCCTCATGACCGTACCCAACCTCATCAGCCTGTGGATATTGCGGAAAGAGATAAAAAGCACCATAGCTGAATACTGGGTTGATTTCTCGGCAAAACATCCCGGAGACAGGATGTCAAAGAAATATCTGCTGAAAGGGAAATTGTAGAACAATGACAGAGACAGACATCATATCTGAAGGTTACAGAACCTTTTTCGGAAAGGGAGATATTGAGATCACACCCTTGCCCAGATCAGGTTCTGACAGGAGGTATTACCGGATAACAGGCACCGGAAGGAGCATTATAGGTGCCTATAATGCCAACAGGGAGGAGAATGAAGCATTTATCGGGTTTACCCGTCATTTCAGGACCAAATCGCTGCCGGTACCTGAGATATATGGATATCTCCCGGATAAATTTGTCTATTACCTGCAGGATCTCGGAAATGACAATCTATATACCTGGCTCCACAAGAGGTCATACGCAACGGGTTTCGACAATGAGACCAGGATCCTTTACCGGAGGATACTTGATAACCTGATCCTTTTTCAGACGAAGGGTATGGAGGGTCTGAACCTTGATCTTTGCTATCCACATCGCAGTTTTGACAGGCAATCAATGATGTGGGACATGAACTATTTCAAGTACATGTTCCTGAAGCTTGTCGCAGCACCGTTCAATGAGCGGCGGCTTGAGCAGGACTTTGAAAAACTTGCCGATTACCTTCTTGAACCTGGACAGGATTATTTTCTCTACAGGGATTTCCAGACTGCGAACGTCATGGTGTTGGGTGAGGAGCCATGGTTCATCGATTACCAGGGCGGAAGAAAGGGAGCACCTCAGTATGATGTGGCATCTCTTCTTAATGATGCAAAAATTGAGATGCAGGAAAATGACAGGCTCGAATTGCTGAATTATTATATTGAAAGATTCTGTCCTGTTTTAGGAGAGA
>JAHYJA010000067.1 GCA_019429325.1 Bacteroidales bacterium | reverse complement strand
GTAAAGCTCGAAAGAAGCTATACAAAGGAGGAGATAATAGCCATGTATCTCAATAAGTTCGACTTTATTTACAGCGCCATTGGGATCCGCTCCGCTGCCAGGGTCTATTTCAACAAGACGCCCGACTCACTGAACATACAGGAGTCGGCGGTTCTTATCGGCATGCTCAAGAATTCGGCCAGATTCAACCCGGTGCGCGACTCTTCCCTAATGATACAAAGGAGGAACGTGGTAATTTCGCAGATGAAAAAATATGGCTACCTGCCTGCTGAGGTGGCCGATTCAGTAAGGCTGTTGCCGATCGAGCTGAATTTCAAGGCTGAGGACCATAACACCGGGCTCGCAACCTACCTGCGGGAATATATCAGGAACATAATGAGGAGGTCGAAGCCCAACAGGGACGCGTATGTGAGGCAGGCATCATACGATGAGGCCTTATGGGAGTGGGAGAATAATCCCCTGTATGGCTGGTGCAACAAGAACCATAAGCCCGACGGTTCAACTTACGATCTCTATAAGGATGGCCTGAAGATCTATACAACAATCAACTCGAGGATGCAGCAGTATGCCGAAGAGGCTGTAAGAGAGCATCTTTCGAATGATTTGCAGCCAAACTTTTACAGACGGGCAAAATCATTCAGGAACCCGCCCTATTCGGACGATATAACAAGGCAGATGGCCGAAGAGAGGATAATGGAGTCGGTCAGGCAGAGCGACAGATATTATCTTCTGAGGGTGAGGGGTGTGCCGGAGGATTCAATCATGATTGCCTTCAATACTAAGGTAAGGATGAAGGTTTTCTCGTGGAAAGGCGAGATAGATACCATAATGACTCCTCTTGACTCAGTCAGATATTATAAGTATTTCGTAAGGTCGTCGTTCATGGTGGCCGATCCCCGCGACGGCAATGTGAAAGCCTACGTGGGCGGCCCTGATTTCAGGTACTTCAAGTGGGATGCCGCAACTCAGCAGAGGAAGCAGGTAGGGAGTACAATTAAGCCCTTCCTTTACACTGTGGCCATACAGAACGGTTATTCGCCATGCTATGAGGTGGAGAACATCCCGAGGTCGTTCGATGTGGGAGATTCGATTCCCTATACCCCCAGAAGCTCGGGTCCGAAGGAGTATCATGGCAAAATGGTCACATTAAAATGGGGACTGGCACAGTCGGAGAACTACATCTCTGCCTGGCTGATGGAGCAGTTCAGGCCGCAGGCGGTGGTCGACCTGATGCACAAGATGGGGATCCGCAGTTTTATCGATCCGGTCATTTCACTTTTCCTCGGAACCTCCGACCTGAAGCTCGAGGAGATGGTTGGCGCATACTGCACCTATGCCAACAAGGGGGTCTATACACGCCCGATGTATGTTACGCGGATCGACGACAAGGATGGCAATCCCATCTCCGTTTTCACCCCTAAAATTGAAGAGGTCCTGAGTGAAGATCATGCCTGGCTCATGCTTCATCTTCTGCAGAACAATGTCAATACCGGCACTGGCCGCAGGATAAGGGTTGAACCCTACAGCCTCACAAGCCAGATCGGGGGTAAGACGGGAACGACACAGAACCACGCCAACGGATGGTTCATGGCGGTGACGCCGACCCTTGTGGGGGGTGTATGGAGCGGCTGGGAGGATCAGTCGATCCATTTTGAGACACTCGGAGAGGGGCAGGGGGCACAGATGGCACTGCCTGTTATGGCACTCTTCCTGAAGAAAGTATATTCAGATCCCCTGCTGGGGATACTGGAAGCCGAAGAATTTGAGCGGCCTGCAAATTTCAATCTGGAGCTTGATTGCGATAAGCTTAAGAGAGAATCTGTCCGCAAGGACATCTACTCACAGGAGAGATATTGATTATCAGCTGAAGAGAAGGCGGACAAGGTTCTCGATCTTCCCGATCTTAATTATTTCAATACCCGGATCCTTTATTGAGATACCCGGATGATATTTTGAGATTACAATCTTCCTGAATCCCATTTTTGAAGCCTCCTTTATCCTTTGTTCAACGCGTGAAACGGGTCTTATCTCACCTGACAATCCTGTCTCACCGGAGAAGCACGCCTCTTTCCCCACCGGGATGTCGAGACTGGAGGAGAGGACCGAGCTGACTATCGCCAGGTCTATGGCAGGGTCGGTTACCCTTATACCACCGGCGATATTGAGAAAAACATCCTTTATCCCGAGCCTGAAGCCTGCCCTCTTTTCAAGAACGGCCAGCAGCATGTTGAGCCGGCGTATGTCGAAGCCTGTCGAACTTCTCTGGGGGGTTCCGTAAACGGCACTGCTTACCAGCGCCTGGGTCTCGATCATGAAAGGGCGCAGACCATCGATGGTTGCGGCTATTGCAATGCCGCTGAGGGACTCATCATGCTGATTGATGAACATCTCCGAGGGATTGGCAACCTCCCTCAGACCTGATTCCTGCATCTCGAATATCCCGAGTTCCGAAGTGGAGCCGAAACGGTTTTTCACTGACCGCAATATCCGGTAAACATAATTATTATCACCTTCAAAATAAAGGACCACATCGACGATATGCTCCAGCACCTTTGGTCCGGCCAGTGTGCCGTCCTTGGTGATGTGGCCGATGAGTATAACGGGTATGCCTGTTATTTTTGAGTATTTGAGAAGCATGGCCGCTGATTCGCGTACCTGTGAGACGGATCCTGCAGAGGATTCTATCAGGTTCGTCCGTATGGTCTGTATGGAATCGACTATGATCAGGCCGGGCCTGAGGTTCTCCGCCTGCGCCACGATGCTCTCCAGTTCGGTCTCGCAGAGGATGTAACAGCCGGGGTTCTTATCCCTGACGCGTCGTGCCCTGAGGCTTATCTGTTCCTGGCTCTCCTCACCCGAGACATAAAGGACGCTTGTGTCCCTTAGCGACAGGGCAAGCTGAAGGGCCAGCGTAGATTTACCAACCCCGGGTTCGCCTCCGAGCAGGATCAGCGAGCCTGCAACCATGCCGCCGCCGAGAAGCCTGTCGAGCTCCGGCATCCCGGATTTCAGACGCCCGCTCTCCCTGACTTTTATGTTTTCAAGCAGTTCGGGCCTGCTTGCTACGGGATTGTTAATAAATGGGACCTCTCCGCGGGATGGGGGCGGGGATACGATCTCCTCGTGATAGGTGTTCCATTCCCTGCACGAGGGACATCTGCCTATCCATTTCGGAGATTCGGCTCCGCAGTTCTGACAGACCCAGTGGGTTTTGCTTTTAGACATATTGTTCCTGATTCAAATATGGTAGGGGCGTTGCATGCAACGCCCCCACTACGGATTTATAAATCTGCAGTGGCAGCTGCAGCCTGACGTTTCCGAAAGATAATAAAGAATGATATCGTTCCGACAACCGCTACCAGCAGAAGCTGCGACTCGTGTGTGAGGATCGCGTAAACAAGCCCGTCCTCAATCCTTATCCCTTCCAGAAATGCGAGCCCGCGCGAGATTATGTAATGATATGCTCCCAGTCCCGACTGAACAGGCGCTGACATTGCCAGACCACCGATTACCAGGAGGAAGATGCTCTCCCAAAGCGTGACCTGCGAGGTGTTTTCAAGTGCGAACACCACAACCCAGGTCATTAAGGCATAGTTGATCCAGATAAAGATGGTATGAAAAATAAACTCCTTCTTTCTCTTCAGGGTAGTGATTGTCTTCAGTCCGTGGATCACACCCCTGACAAGATCAAAAACCTTCGCGAAGATCCGTATTTTACGAAGATCCTTTCTGTACCTGAGCAGAAGGATCATCGATATTAAAGCCAGGATAGCCAGCACACTCCATAATATCCATGTTGATCCGATAGCAGAGAACACCTTGTTCTGAAGGGGAATGAAAATACTCTCCCTGAGAAACCCTGCAATTGCATCTCCGCTCGAAAGGAGCATGATGACCATTATCACAAGCAGTGAGATCAGATCGATGGTACGTTCTATCACCACCGTTCCAAAAAGCTGGTCGACAGGGATCTTCTCTTTCCTTCCAAGCGCGATGCACCGGGTCAGCTCACCAAGGCGCGGAAGGGCGAGATTGGCCAGGTAACCGGTCATAACGGAGTGAAACGTGCCCGGGAATGAAGGATTGTAACCCAGGGGACGGATAAGGAGTATCCACCTTCTTGCCCTGCTGAGATAGGCAAGGGAGGCAAAGACGAGGGAGAGGATGACCCAGCCGTAATTAGCCTCTATAAGCCCATGGGCAAGGCTGTTGAAATCGATATTGCGGAAGGCGAGCCACAGCAGGAGAATTCCTGCGGCAAGGAAAACGAGAAATTTCAGGATCTGTAGAATGCCTTTCTTCAACGTCAGATGAGTTTGTTGGTTCTGGTGTCCGGAAAAATAATGGACGGAGTGAAGGATTTTGCTTCCTCAAAATCCACAGAGGCATACGACATGATCAAAAGGATATCACCAACCAGCACTTTACGGGCTGCCGCGCCATTGACGCAGATCTCACCCGAGCCTCTTAATCCTTTTATGACATAGGTTTCAAAACGCTCTCCGTTATTGAGGTTCAGCACCTGAACCTTCTCATTCTCAATTATATTTGCAGCATCCATCAGATCCTGATCAATAGCAATGCTGCCGACATAATTAAGATTTGATTCTGTAACGGAAACCCTGTGGATCTTTGACTTCAGTATTTCAACAAACATGGGCTTATAACAGATTATTTTCTGCCGCAAAGTTAATTATCCTTTCAGATCTCACAAAGGGATTTCAATATTATCGATCAGTCTTACATTGCCTGCTTTCACGGCAATGCATCCGAAATATCTTCTCCCGCTCTGCAACTCAGGGGTACCGGCTACAGGAACAAGCTCAGTATCATCCACAATCTCAAAATACTCAACGCTGAAACCGGGAAGATCTCCTATCCTCTTAATGACATGATCCCTTATCTCCTCAACAGGGTGATCTGTCACCATCCTGGCGGCTTCCGACAGTGTTGCGAATATTACACCTGCATTTCTCCGGATCGCAGGTCCGAGCAGTCTGTTCCTGCTGCTCATTGCGAGCCCGTCGTACTCCCTCACTGTCGGCCCCGCTTTTATCCTTACCCGGCTGCCTGTCTGAGAGACCAGGCTTTTTACAACAGCCACCTGCTGGAAGTCCTTCAATCCGAAATATGCGACATCAGGGTCGACGATTTCAAAAAGTCTGCTCACCACACGGGCCACTCCGTTGAAATGGCCGGGACGGTGAAGGGCTTCCATCACATTATCGAGATTTCCAAAACTGAAAACCCTGTTATCCTCCCCGGGATATATCTCACTGTCGTCAGGGATAAAGACAATGTCGTTCTTTCTCAGGGCCCTGCACAGAAGATCCAGATCATCATCAACTGTCCTCGGATAGTTTTCAAGATCATCACTGTCGTTGAACTGCGCCGGGTTGACATAAATGGTAACAACAACAACAGGGCACTCAGACACCGCATTTTCAACCAGGGAAATATGTCCCATGTGGAGGGCGCCCATGGTAGGCACGAGACCGACCGGAGAAAGATGCAGCTTCCTGAGCTGGTTCCTGAGCTTTCTTATTTTCTTTATTACCCTCATTTCTTTGGAAGTTGATTATGCAAACGTAAAATAATTAATTCATTTAGCCACCTGTCGGCAGATCTTTATCAGATACCGGAAGCTCATGCAATATTAATTATGTCATTATTTTTTGTTATCTTTGCACCTTGGTACAAGAATGGGATATTCCATAAGGTTCATGGAAAGCAGGAAAGTTTTATTCATTTCGCAGGAGATCACACCGTATCTCGGGGAAAGCAGGTTATCGAAGATAGGAAGATTTCTTCCCCAGGGCATTCAGGAAAGGGGCAAGGAGATACGTACATTCATGCCCCGGTATGGGTGCATAAATGAACGGAGGAACCAGCTTCACGAAGTGATACGCCTGTCGGGGATGAACCTGATCATCGACGACACCGATCACCCGCTTATAATAAAAGTGGCCTCCATCCAGTCGGCAAGGATGCAGGTCTATTTCATCGACAATGACGATTATTTTCAGAGGAAGCATACAGTGAGCGATTCTTCGGGAAGGGAATTTGAGGATAATGATGAGAGGGCGCTTTTTTTTGCGCGCGGCGTTATTGAAACGGTAAAGAAACTCCGGTGGTCGCCGGATATCGTTCATTGTCACGGATGGATGTCTGCACTTGTCCCGGTTTACCTTAAAAGCATTTACAGCGACGATCCCTTGTTCCACAACCATAAAGTTGTCTATTCTGTTTACAATAATGACTTTAAAACACCGTTTAGATCAACGTTTGCGGATAAGCTCCGTTTCGACGGGATAGACGGCGACAGCCTTAAGATGATCAAAAAGCCCGATTTTGTAAATATCTCAAAACTGGCTATCAGATATTCTGACGGCATAATTATTGGAAGTGAACAGATAAATGAAGAATTAAGCAATTACATCAGTACAATTAATAAACCGGTTCTCGGATACCACGATGAGAATGAATATATCGACGCCTACAACAATTTCTATGATAAGATCCTGTCCTGAGCCGGGGCCCGTCAGCCGGCAAAATCCTGCATCATATAATTTTTCTGGACCCTTAATCGCGGTTATTGTTGCGTTCCTCCTTCTGCTGTCGGTCTCCTGTGAGGAAGGCGACACAGTTATAGGATCGAAGATTCTTCCGGGTTCCGATTATGTTTCATTGAGCTCCACCGATACACTGAGCGCTTTTTCCTATACCCGCTACAACCCGGGTGTCAGATCTGACAATGCAACCTACGCTTATGTCGGAAGCGTGTACGATCCCTATTTCGGGACAACCACAGCCGAATTCGTTTCGCAGGTCAGGCTGGCCAGTCCATGGCCGGGAGGATCATTTACAGTGGATTCGGTCAGGCTTGTTCTCAGTTTTACGGGGGTTAAGGGTAATGTGGATGCCACGCATGTTCTGAAGATATCCGAGATATCGGAAATACTGGATACAGACTCGGCATATTACTCCGACAAACCCGTGCTTCTTGCCGGATATGACCTTCCTGACATAACCCTTCCGCAGCTCAGGTCCGATACCGTTAATAATGTGACACTGGCTCTTCCGGTCGGGTTTGGAGAGTACCTTCTTCGGGATACTTCAAAACTGTTCCACAGCAACAGCGTTCCGGATTTCCGCTCTTTTTTCAGGGGATTGTATTTCAGGATGGATCAACCGTCAGAGCCTCTTCTGCTGACAGTGAGGATGACCCCCGTTACCAGCGGCGGATATTACAACAATTTTATTGCGGTATATTATCACGACGATGATAATGAACAGAAGACCTACTTCTTCATATTTGATGCAGTATCGGCGAATGCGCGCTATAACCGGTTTTCTCATGACTTTGAGGCTGCCGAGTCGGAGAAGAGGATAGCACATATTAACGACGGTATCCGCGACACGGTCTCCTTTGTGCAGAGCCTCAGCGGGGCTTATGCCAACCTGCATCTGCCCGGCCTGGATATCCTCCGGGAAGATCCTGCATTTACTAATGTTGCCATAAACAAGGCGCTCCTTAAAGTTCCTGTTTATTTCGATGATGTCTTATACAAAGCCACCACTTTTCCTTCACAACTTTTGCTTTCATATAAGACAACAGACGGCTCCCAGCTCATTGTACCTGATTATTATATCAGTACGGCCTATTACGGAGGGACCCTCGACAGCATCAACAGGGTCTATAAATTCAATATTGCAGCCTACGTCCAGAATTATCTCAGGGATAAGTCAGGAAAGATTGTACCCGGCCTCAACATCCTGCTTCCGGCTCTCGAGATGAAGAATGCCATTCTGAAGACCGGCAGTAAGGTGAGTCCCGTTGAGCTGGAGATCATTTTTACAAGATTCTGATTTTCAATGGAAAACCTGGCATTATTTAAATCTGATGCCAAATATAACTCATTATGTGCGGAATTGTTGGATACATCGGGTCCAAGCCTGCCCGTGAAATAATTATCAATGGTCTGAAACGCCTTGAGTACCGCGGATATGATTCTGCAGTTATGGCCCTTGTCAACGGAGAAGCCCGCCTCAAAAAGCATCTGGAAAGCAGGGGGATCGTTTTCGTCAGCCAGACTGACACGGAGGTGCTTGCCAATCTTATCGAGCATCTTTATCTGGAGGGTGATCTGACGGCAGAACAGGCTATTTCGCTTGCACTTAACAGGGTTGAGGGAACATATGGCCTTGTAATAATCTGTGCAGGTGAGCCTGACAGGCTTTTTGCCGCAAGAAGAGGAAGCCCGCTGCAACTGCTCTCCTACCACTTTGCTGTTCTTAGGGGATGCGATGTAGACCAGCCCAGGAACCTGGCAAAATCTGTTACTGTCGAATAAGCAAAATTAAAATACCCGGTAATGATCAGTTCAGACAATTACAGGAAGATCTCAAAACAGGAAACAGAAGTTCTGAAAGCGAACGGATGCTTCTGCGAGAACTGGGACAATGTGACAGTCGGGGAAAAATTTGACCCCTCATTCTGTCGTAACGTTACTTTTTCAGGAAGAGTCAGGCTCGGGGAATTCAGCAGGGCACACGATGACAAATCGGGAGTGACCACGCACAGCGGTCTTTCAAATGTCCATCTTCACAACTGCAACGTGGGATCGGATGTGACCATCTCCAGTATCGGTGAGTATATCGCTAATTATAATATTGAGGATGATGTTGTTATAAAAAACTGCGACAGAATTCACACGGAAGGGACCTCGACCTTCGGGAACGGAACTGAAGTAGCCGTCCTGAATGAGACCGGAGGCCGCTCGGTGATGATATGGGACCAGCTGTCGGCCCATCAGGCATATATAATGTCACTCTATCGCCACCGGCACAAGGCTGTGAAGATAATTGAGAAAATGGTGGGCGATTATGCCGAAAAGCTGAGTTCAGGCACCGGAACGATAGGCCGGGGATCAAGTATCTTCAACTGCCGGATAATCCGCAATGTGAGATTCGGGCCCGCCAGCAAGGTCGAAGGAGCCATAAGCCTTAATGAAGGCTCGGTTAACAGCTGTATCGAAGATCCCGTTTACATCGGCCCAGGGGTCATTATGGAGCATTTCATAGTCTGTTCAGGATCAATAGTCACCGAATCGACTCTTATTGACAAGTGCTTCGTGGGCCAGGGCTGCGTGCTCGCCAAGCACTATTCTGCCGAAAACTCACTGTTCTTTGCCAACTGCGGAGGTTATCACGGCGAAGCCTGCTCGATATTTGCAGGTCCTTACACTGTTACCCATCACAAGTCTACACTCCTTATCGCCGGCATCTTCTCCTTTATGAACGCAGGAAGCGGGTCGAACCAGAGCAATCATATGTACAAGCTGGGGCCCATTCACCAGGGGATAATGGAAAGGGGCTCCAAGACCACAAGCGACTCGTATCTTCTCTGGCCGGCGCGCATAGGTCCGTTTACACTGGTCATGGGAAGGCATTACAGGAATATGGACACATCGTCGCTGCCTTTCTCGTATCTGATCGAGAGCAACGACGAAAGCATACTGGTGCCGGGCATCAATCTGCGGAGCGTGGGCACCATAAGGGATGCACAGAAATGGCCCCAGCGCGACAGGAGAAAAGATCCGGTCAAGATCGATCAGGTCAATTTCAACCTTCTCAGTCCCTATACCATACGCAAGATGATCGAAGGCAGGAACCTGCTTAAGAGGCTCAGGTCGATATCGGGAACTGAGTCTGCAGCCTATGCCTACAATAACATGATGATCAAGGGCCCGTCGCTTGAAAGGGGAATTAAGCTTTACCAGACAGGCATAGATAAGTTCCTGGGTAACTCACTCATCAAAAGGCTCGAGAAGACTGAATTCAAAACCAACGCGGAGTTGCAGCAGAGACTTCTTCCCGACCAGGAGCCGGGGACCGGTGAATGGGTCGATCTGGCGGGCCTTATCGCACCCCAGAGAAGCGTTGACGCTCTGCTGGACGATATCGAATCGGGTAAGATCACGACAATCGGGGAAGTGGCTGACGCGTTCAGGTACATGCACAACTCATACTACGACTGGGAGTGGAGCTGGGCATGCGAAAGGATTGAAGAGGAGGAGGGGAAGCCGGTAAGCAGATTCACGGCACCAGACATTATCAGACTGGTTGAAAGATGGAAGAAAAGCGTTATTGATCTGGACAGGATGCTTTATGAGGATGCCCGTAAGGAGTTTACTCTTTCTTCAATGACCGGGTTCGGCATTGATGGAGGGGAAGATGTAAAAAAGCTCGATTTTGAGCAGGTGAGGGGTGAGTTCGAATCAAACAGTGTTGTGTCGGCCATACAGGAGCATATAAGGCAAAAAACAGCTCTTGGCGATGAGCTGATAGAAAGGATGGGCAGGATCAGCAACTGAGAGGCCCCCCTTTACCTTCCGGAATACATGCTGTCGTAATATTTAACGTAATCGCCCGAGATTACCCTATCAAGCCAGCTTTCGTTTGCCAGGTACCAGTCGACGGTTTTCCCCAGGCCGGCCCTGAAATCCGGGATTGGTTTCCATCCAAGCTCGTTTTGCAGCTTCGAGGAATCGATCGCATACCTGAGGTCGTGACCCGGCCTGTCGGTAACGTAGGTTATGAGCTTTTCAGATGATCCGGGAGCACGTCCGAGTTTATTGTCCATGATACTGCACAGGAGCCTTATAAGGTCGATGTTTTTCCATTCGTTGTTTCCGCCGATATTCCAGGTCCCGCCCCCGGATCCGCGATGGAAAATGAGGTCGATGGCTGATGCGTGGTCCTCAACATAGAGCCAGTCGCGTATATTTTCACCTTTTCCGTACACCGGAACGGGCTTGTTGTGTTTTATATTATTGATAGCCAGCGGAATGAGTTTCTCGGGGAACTGATTTGGTCCGTAATTGTTTGAGCAGTTCGAGATTACGGCTGGCAGCCCGAATGTATGGGAATATGCCCGCACCATGTGATCAGAGCCGGCTTTTGATGCCGAATAGGGGCTTTTGGGATCGTAGGGGGTTGTTTCGGTAAACCTTCCCTCACTGTCAAGAGAGCCGAACACCTCGTCGGTTGATATATGAAAGAAGAGTTTTCCCTCAAAAGAGTCCTTCCATCCGGCGAGAGCGGCATTCAGGAGGTTGACTGTTCCGACAATATTAGTGAAAACAAATTCATCCGGTCCTGTTATGGACCTGTCGACATGCGATTCGGCGGCAAGATGGATGACAGCGTCGATCCTGAAACGCGGGAAAAGATCAGTAACAGATTGTTTATCGACTATATCGATCTTCTCAAACAGATAGTTCTTCTCGTGTTCGATATCGGTCAGGTTCTCAAGATTACCGGCATAGGTAAGCTTATCGGCATTGATGATCAGGTAATCGGGGTAATTCCGGACGAACCGGCGCACCACATGTGAACCGATAAATCCTGCTCCGCCTGTAATGAGGATGGTTTTGCTGTAAGTCATGTCAGTAATCTTCTTACATTTTTCTTATTTTTTTCTCCCACTCCCAGGCTGTTCTCATGGCATCGTCAAGAGTGCTGAGGGTTCTCCAGCCCAGTTCCCTGTTGGCCAGGGAAGGATCGGCCCAGATCTTCTCAATATCGCCCGGCCTTCTTTCTGTTATTGTGTAATTCAGCTTTAATCCCGTCACCCTTTCGAATGAACTGATTGCTTCAAGTACCGATACTCCCCTGCCTGTTCCGAGATTGAATATCTCATAGTTCATTTTGTTCGTTCCTGCGAGGAGCCTCCTGACAGCCACCACATGGGCTTTTGCCAGATCGACAACATGGAGGTAATCCCTTATGCAGGAACCGTCGGGGGTGTCGTAGTCGTTTCCGAACACCTTCAGTTCATCTCTTAAACCGCAGGCTGTCTGGGTTATGAACGGCACAAGGTTTTCGGGAACGCCCCTTGGCAGTTCACCTATCAGCGCTGAAGGATGAGCTCCGATCGGGTTGAAATACCGGAGGCTGATGGCTTTTATGTCTGAAACGGATGCAACGGTGTCTCTTATGATCTCCTCGCCTATCTGTTTTGTGTTTCCGTATGGAGACATGGCAGGCTGAATGGGTGAATCTTCAGAGACGGGCAGTTTCTCAGGCTGACCGTAGACGGTGCAGGATGATGAGAATACCATAAAGGGAACTGCAAACTGCTTCATGCAGTCAAGCAGGTTTATCAGGGACAGGAGGTTGTTCCTGTAATATTCGAGCGGCTTATTAACAGATTCACCAACAGCCTTATAGGCTGCAAAGTGGATTATTGCCGATACATCATTGTGTTCACTGAAAAAGGTGCCGAGCCTCTCCCTGTCACAAAGGTCAAACACTTCGAGGGGGGGCTTTGTACCGGTGATCATTTCAATCCGGTCAGCCACCTCCGCCCCGGAGTTGTAAAGGTTATCGATGATTACGACATCATAACCCTCCAGGATAAGCTCTGTAGCTGTATGCGAACCAATATAGCCGGTTCCCCCGGTAACCAGTATTTTCTTTTTCATTTTTCAGGGAGCTATTTTTTCAACATAGGGTGATATTCTCCACTTGGATCAACAGGTCTCAGGTTACGGATCGTATAGGCGATTTCGACCGATCTCCTGGCATCCTCGATCCCGAATCCCCTTCCCGCCAGTATCTCCTTATAGGTTGCTGTATGAAGGTCGGTGAACCCTTCGCTGAACTCCACCTCCTCGCCTTCCACCTTTACCGACCTGTAAGTCCTTTGTCCGTTATTGAGCAAGTCTCCGGGAATATCCCTGTAATCGAGGCTCAGGTACCACCTTACCCGGGCTCTTTCGAGCTCGAGGTATCCGGCCGCCTTGTCGTGGCAGGAGAGATGAACCAGATTGGTGTTTACAGGGCCGAAAATCCAGCTCAGCATGTCAAAGAAGTGAATCCCGATATTGGTCGCCACTCCACCTGATTTCTGAAGATCGCCCTTCCATGCGATGAAATACCAGTTTCCCCTGCTTGTTATATAAGTAAGGTCAACATCATAGATCTTATCCTTCGGACCATTCAGTATCCTCTCCCTGAGTTCAATTATTTTCGGATGAAGGCGCAGCTGAAGTACGGTGTAGATATTATGTCCGGTCTCCCTCTCGATCTCCTGAAGGGCGTCCACGTTCCAGGGATTGAGAACGATGGGTTTTTCACAAATGGCATCGGCATGATGCCTGAGGGCAAATCGTATATGTGAATCGTGAAGGTAATTCGGGGAACAGATACTGACATAATCGATCTTTGTTCCGGTCCGTTTCAGTTTGTCAAAATGGCGGTCGAACCTTTCAAACTCAACGAAAAAATCGCTTTGCGGAAAGTAGGCATCGATCAGGCCTACGCTGTCGAACCTGTCGAGGCTGGCGAGAAGGTTATTGCCGGTCTCCTTTATCGCCCTGAGATGCCTTACGGCAATGTAACCGGCTACACCGATGAGACCGAAATTCTTTGGGGTATTCTCCATTTTATGTTTTTGATAGATTATACTGCAGTCAGCTGACTTTTGTTACGTTTCCGCCGGTCAGCCGGTATTTTTCGCCGCTTTCCGGACATACAGCGAGCCCTTCTCTGTCGAAATCGAGCCTGTGGCCGAACTCACTCATCCATCCCACCTGCCTGGCAGGATTTCCGACGACCAGGGCATAGGGCCTGACCTCTTTTGTTACAACGGCTCCGGCTCCGATGAATGCATATTTGCCAATATTGTGGCCGCACACTATGGTCGCATTGGCGCCTATCGAGGCACCCTTTTCAACGATGGTGGTTACATAGTTGTCTTTCCTTATCACAGCGCTTCTCGGGTTGACAATATTTGTAAAAACCATCGAAGGGCCCAGAAAGACATCGTCCTCGCAGATCACTCCGGTATATATCGATACATTATTCTGCACCTTGACGTTCTTTCCCAGTCTCACTTCCGGAGAGACTACAACATTCTGGCCGATATTGCAGTTCTCGCCAATCTCGCAAGCGGTCATGATATGGCTGAAATGCCAGATCTTCGTTCCCTTTCCTATTATACAGCCGTCGTCGATTACCGCTGTTTCGTGGGCAAAATAATATTTTTCCATACTCTAACCTTTAAAAAACTTTAGGACATTGTGAATGATATAATCCAGCTGATCATCTTCCATCTCAGGGTGCATGGGAAGAGAGAGCACTTCACTGCAGAGCGTGCCGGTTACCGGGAAATCGTTTTCGCCGTAACCGAGATATCTGTAAGCTTTCTGAGTATGGAGCGGTCCGGGATAATAGACCATGGAGGGTATCTTTTTCTCTCCGAGGAAATTTCTGAGCTCATCTCTCCTTCCATCCTTAACTCTGATGGTATACTGATGAAAGATATGTGATGAATATGGAACTCTCTCAGGGACAGCAATATACTGGCATTCTGAAAAAGCGCTGTCGTAGCGGGAAGCGACGTCTCTCCTTGCATTATTGTGCCGGTCGAGATACCTGAGCCTAACCCTCAGTATTGCTGCCTGCAGTGTGTCGAGCCTTGAGTTAACTCCTATGTCGTCGTAATGGTACCTTTGTTTCATCCCATGGTTTGCGATGCTTCTGAGTTTTGATGCAAGATCGTCATCGTTGGTAAAAAGTGCACCGCCGTCTCCAAAGCATCCGAGGTTCTTGGACGGGAAGAATGAGGTTGTCCCTATGTTGCCGATTGTCCCTGCCTTTCCTGAGCTGCCGTCTGTAAAGAAAAAGTCGGCACCGGTAGCCTGGGCTGTATCCTCTATTACATAGAGCCCGTGCTCCCGCGATATCTCCATTATGGCCTCCATGTCGGCACACTGTCCGAACAGGTGAACCGGAACAATGGCTTTTGTCCGGGGAGTGAGAGCCTTTCTGATTTCCACGGGGGATATATTGAAATCTCCGGGAGAAGGTTCGACCAGCACAAGCTTCAGTCCGAGGAGGGCTACTACCTCAACGGTGGCAATGAAAGTGAAATTCGTGGTGATCACTTCGTCGCCCGGTTTCAGTCCGAGTGCCATCATGGCGATCTGCAGGGCATCGGTACCGTTGGCGCAGGAGATGACATGCCTCACTGAAAGGTAATCCTGCAGTTCCTCCTCAAACAGCTTCACCTCGGGTCCCCTGATGAAAGCTGCCGATCTGAGAACCGAACTGATGGCTTCATCAATCTCGTGCCCGGTTTTTTCATACTGGGCTTTCAGATCAACCATCTGTATTTCTCTCATGTAATTAAGAATTGAACTCACAAAAATACGATTTTTTACATACTATATTCCCTTAACCGGTGTGGTTCATCACATTTGTAAAGACCTTCCGGCAAGGTCTGATTCCATTCGTCAAAAATGTTGATAAGTTGGTGTAAATTATTATGAGAAGCGCTGGTTTTTATTATATTTTTGTTGGCAGAGATACCACCTTTTATTGGATATTACAGCATTTATACGGGAACTCTTATTCAGTCACGATTGTGTCATTATACCGGGCTTCGGAGGCTTTATTGGAAACTATACGCCTGCGCGGATAGACCGGAATACAGGGATCTTTTATCCCCCTGTAAAGAGTATTTCATTCAACAGGAACCTGACGCATAACGATGGTCTTCTTGCAGGCACTATTTCCGAACGGCTTAATACAGGTTACGATGAATCCCGGAGTATGGTCGAACAGTTTGCCGGGGAGGCCCGGAGAAAAATTGAAAGAGGGGAGAAGCTTGTTTTTGACCATATCGGATCCTTTGCCGGGAACAGTGAAGGGAACATCCTTTTTGAGCCTGACAGGAGTGCAAATTACCTCCCGGACTCGTACGGGCTTGACTCTTTCCAGTGTTTTCCCCTGGAGGGCTATGAAGCAAGGAAGCGTCTGATCAGCAGGATTGACAAAGGTCCCGTTCGTCAGGTTGCCACGGGCAAGATCCTCTGGAGGGCTGCTGTTATCATTCCGCTTCTCGCCGCGCTGGTTGCTTTTCCGCTGCGTACCGACAGGCTCACGACGAAACTGGAGACGGGCGCATTGAATCCGCTGGTAAAAGCTGAGTTTGAAAACAACAGAAGGGCAATTGATGAGAATATTGCTGCCGCTGAGCTTGTTTTAAGTGAGATAATACCCCCTGAGAATACCGAAGGCACGCCTGCCGTTTCTGAAACGGTCCCGGTGCCGGAGCCTGTTGTTCAGCCGGTGAGTGAGGGGCCATATCATATTATTACCGGCAGTTTCCAGTCTGAAGAGAATGCCGTTGCTCAGGGTAATATACTGAGATCTGAGGGATTTGCTCCCGAGATATTCGTTGCCGCAAACGGTTTCTACAGGGTCAGCGCCATGAGGTGCAGGGATCTTCAGACCGCCGCCGCCCTGAAGGACAGCGTTGCCCGGAAGATACCCGGAACATGGGTTCTGAAGAAGTAGGGGCGAAATAAGAGGACCACCCCGTCCCGACATTGCTGTCGGGACACCCCTCCTGGAAGGAGGGGAAATCTGAATAAAAACTGATTAATCAACGGACCACCCCGTCCCGACATTGCTGTCGGGACACCCCTCCTGGAAGGAGGGGAAATCAGGATATAGATTGGATTACGGACCACCCCTCCCTGGAAGGAGGGGTTACTTGATGATACTTCCGTTGGATACATTTTCGGATGGAGTAACCATCACAAGCTTCCCGTCGTGATCCTCGGCCATAAGTATCATGCCTTTCGATTCTATGCCCTTAATGCGGCGGGGCTCGAGATTGGCCACAATAGATATCTGCTTCCCGATGATCGTTAGAGGATCAAAATATTCCGCAATGCCCGACACGATCGTACGGATATCGATGCCTGTATCGATCTTAAGCCTGAGCAGTTTGTCCGTTTTGGGTACTCTTTCAGCTTCAAGAATTGTGGCCGTACGCAGATCGAGTCTCATGAAATCGTCGAATGAGACTTGCTCCTTTTCCGCTGGGATTTTCAGGGCAGCGGCTTCGTTGGCTCTCTTTGTAGCATGCAGTTTACTGATCTGTCTTTCAATCTGATCATCTTCAATTTTATCGAAGAGAAGAGAGGGTTTGGTGATGGTATGACCGGGGGCAAGCAGGTCAGCATCTCCTGCCTGATCCCAGCCTGATCTGACAATGCCGAGCCATCCCCTGAGCTTTTTCATCGAGAACGGGAGGAAGGGTTCAAGTATTATTGAGAGATTGGCTGAAATCTGAAGAGAGATGTTTATGATAGTTTTAACTCTTTCGGGGTCGCTTTTTATAACTTTCCAGGGTTCTGAATCGGCCAGGTACTTGTTGCCCAGCCTGGCGAGGCTCATGGCTTCCCTGAGTGCTTCCCTGAACCTGAACGATTCGAGGTTATCGCCGACGCCGGTTTTTATCCGGGATAATTCCGAGAGTACGAAATTGTCATTTTCATCGGTATCTCCCCTCTGCGGGACCCTGCCTTCGTAATAATTGCCTGTCAGTACAAGTGTGCGGTTGACGAAGTTGCCGAGGATGGCAACAAGCTCGCTGTTATTGCGGGCCTGAAAATC
>JAHYJA010000066.1 GCA_019429325.1 Bacteroidales bacterium | reverse complement strand
TTGTTTTACCGTTTCAGCCTGCCTGTTTCATTAATAAGAAGAAAATTAACATGAAAAGGATCACGATAGACCCGATAACCCGTCTTGAAGGTCATGGTAAAATTGAGATCTTCCTGAACGACGAAGGGGAAGTAAATAATGTGTATTTCCAGGTTCCGGAATTACGTGGCTTTGAAAAATTCTGTGAAGGAAGACCGGTGGAAGAACTTCCGGCTATCGTCGCAAAAATCTGCGGTGTCTGTCCGGGATGTCATCATATGGCATCGGGCAAAGCCGTCGATGCTGTTTTTGGTGTTGATCCGCCACCCACCGCGAAAAAGCTGAGGGAACTCTTCTACATGGCTCATTTCGTTCATAGCCACACAGCTCATTTCTATGCTCTGGCTGCACCCGACTTCGTTGTCGGGCCATATGCACCCCCAACAAAAAGAAATATAATCGGGGTGATCGAAAAGGTTGGCAAGGAGATCGGGACCGAAGTAATCAAACAGCGCCGCATTGCACAGGAGATCCAGGCTCTGCTCGGGGGACATCAGACTTTTGTGGTCATGAATATCCCTGGAGGTGTCAGAAGAGGACTCTCAGAATCTGAACGGGATGATATTGTTGAGAAGGCAAATGGGTTTATCGGATTTGCAAAGTTCACACTTAAGATCTTCGAAGATTTCGTGCTGAAGAACAATGAATACGTCGATCTGATACTTAACGGACCATATTCCCTGAAGCTTCATTCCATGGGACTTGTGGATGAAAATAATAAGGTAAACTTTTATAACGGCAGAGTAAGGGTGGTTGATACCGAAGGGAAGCAACTGTATAAATATTCTCCTCCCGAATATCTTGATTATATTGCCGAGCATGTCGAGCCATGGAGCTATCTTAAGTTCCCGTTCCTTAAGAAAATCGGATGGACAGGGTTTATCGACGGACAGAGTTCAGGTGTTTATCACGCTACTCCATTATCGAGACTGAATGCTGCCGACGGGATGGCAACCCCACTGGCACAAAAGGAATATGACCGGATGTACAGCACCCTCGGGGGAAAACCTGTCCATGCTACGCTGGCCATGCACTGGGCAAGACTCATCGAGTTGCTCTATTCAGCTGAACGTCTGCTGGAGCTTGCTCAGGACCCTGAAATAACAGGTAAGGAACTGCGGTCACAACTGGGACCTATTCCCGGTGAGGGTGTCGGGATCGTTGAAGCCCAGAGAGGGACCCTGACACATCACTACCGGACCGATGATAAAGGTATGGTAACCAAAGTAAATATCATTGTTGGTACAACCAACAATAATGCGGCTATTTGCATGTCATTAAAAAAAGCCGCCGAAGGATTTATCAAAAAAAATGTTGAGGTGTCGGATGGCATCCTTAACCTGATCGAGATGGCTTTCAGGGCTTATGATCCGTGCTTCTCCTGCGCTACACACTGCTTCCCCGGAGAAATGCCCATGATCCTTGAGATCCGCCAGGCAAATGGTGAATTACTACAGCGACTGACAAGAGATTAGAATATTGTGACAGCAAGTTTGTTTAAATCATAAATAAAAGGAGTTATGCGAACCGGAGTCTTTTTCTGCCAGACCGGCGACAACAGGAACCTGAATATTGACGCCATAGCAAAATATTCGGCCAACCTTCCTGATGTTGAGACGGTTCAGATCCTGAGGTTAAAGCCTCTTCCCGACCTGGTCTTTCTCCGTGAACAGATCATCACCCATAAGCTGGGAAGGATTGTAATAGCCGGTGATATACCAGGTTATTATAAACCGGTCTTTACCAGGGCAATGGCAATGGCAGGAGGTGACACGGATGAAATTCATCTTGCCTCTTTCCAGGAGCATGGGGCAAAAGGGGAAAATGCCATGGACCGGGCCAAGGCCATTGTTGCATGTGCCACAATGGGTGTTCCGTTCCCGCTCGCCGCCATACCGGGAGGCAATCCGGTCAACCACGCAACCCTGATCATTGGAGGAGGGATAGCAGGGATCCAGTCTGCCCTTGAGATAGCCAATGCCGGCAAACAGGTGTTCCTCGTCGAACAGACAGGAACAATAGGAGGACACATGGCAATGTTCGACAAGACATTTCCCACACTCGACTGCGCTGCCTGCATACTGACACCTAAAATGGTTTCCGTAGGACAACATGAGATGATACGCCTGCTCACAAGGTCGAAAGTAGTGGCTGTTTCAGGTAAACCCGGATCATACAGGGTGAAGATCAGGCAAAGTGCCCGGTTTGTCGATATTAATGCCTGTGTCGCCTGTAACCAGTGTGCAGAGGTATGCCCGGTAAGGGTAAAAAGCGAATTCGACGCGGGAATATCCCTCCGAAAAGCCATCTATATCCCTTTCCCTCAGGCAGTTCCCAACGCATACCTGGTGGACGAAAAGAGTTGTTCCTATATCCTTTCTGAAGGAAAAAAATGCGGGGTTTGTGTTAAAAAATGTCCCAAGGAGTGTATTAACCTGAATGAAAAGGACCATATCACAGATATTGAAGTCGGAAATATAATCCTGGCAACCGGTTATGAACTTCTCGATGTCAGCCCGATTGAACAGTACGGATATGGTACTTTCCCGAATGTTTTGACTTCCATTGAATTTGAACGCCTTACAAACGCATCCGGGACCACCGGTGGCAGGATAGTCACCAAAACAAAGCAGTTCAACAGGAAACTGAACAAAGATGAATGGGTCTTCTCTCCTGAAGGAGTACCTCCCCGGAGCGTGGCTCTGATTCATTGTGTCGGGTCGAGAAATAAAAAATATAATGCTTACTGTTCAAGGGTTTGCTGTATGTACTCCCTGAAATTCGCGCATCTGATAAAGGAAAAAGTTCCGAACGCGAACGTTTACGAGTTCTATATAGATATGAGAGCCTTTGGTAAGGGCTATGAAGAGTTTGCCGAAAGGATAAAACAGGAGGGGACATTTGTTGTCAGGGGACATTCAGCATCAGTTACAATGGTCGACGGGCAGATGGCTGTGCGCGGAGAGGATATCTTTAACGACAGGTTAGTTGAATTCAAGGTAGATATTATCGTTCTGGCAGTCGGACTGATACCATCGCCAGGTACCGAGGAGCTCAGCAGGATGCTCGGGATACAAAGGGATACCGACGGCTGGTTTTCCGAGCTCGATTATAACGGCAGTCCGACAGATACTGACCGGGGAGGCATCTTTGTTGCCGGTATGTGTCAGGCGCCAAAGGATATCCCGGATACGGTAGCCCAGGCTTCAGCTGTCGCTGCAGGTGTTCTGGGCAGCCTTACAAGCGGAAAAGGGATCGGGCATATGAGCAGTGTTACCCTTAGCGAAATAGAGGCCCGGGCAAAAACAATACACACAATCTGAGGAGGTTGCTATGTCAGTCAGAGTAAATCCAATGTTTATTGACGAGCTGGACCGCTTCGGCGCCGAAGATGTCCAGCTCTGCTATCAGTGCGGAGATTGTTCCACAGTCTGCCCCCATGCTGATGAAGTCTATAAATTCCCGCGCAAATCAATGCGTCTGCTGCAGATGGGGCTGGAACAGAAGCTTGAGACAACCCTTGAACCCTGGCTTTGCTATTATTGCGGCCAATGCTCCGAACAATGCCCCAGGGACGCGGATCCGGGGGAGACGATGATGAGCCTGAGGCGCTGGCTGATCTCCAGATATGATTTTACCGGCATTTCCCGGATGTTCTTTAAATCGAGGATCACTGAGGTCCTTGCAATTATTGCAGTTGCCCTGCTTACAGGTGCTTTTCTTATCTATTATGGGCTCTCCGGCGGCAGTATCTCAATATATGACGGAGAGGGCGCATTCCTTCCAAGCACATTTATTCACAGATTCGATCTGACCATCGGGGCAATCCTTTTAGTCTTCCTTGTTCTCAACGCCATTCATATGTGGTACCTTGTAATGATCAAAGGAACCCCATTCAATGTTCCCTGGTGGCTCTATCTGAAAGAGTTATATCAGCTGCCATGGCACTTCTTCACACAGAAACGCTACGCGGATTGTGAAAAGAAACGCGAACATAAAGTCTACATGCCCTGGCTGCTCCACCTGGGACTGATGCTTGGATACGTCACCATGCTGCTGCTGGTTATGGTCTTTATTGAACAGTTGCAGGCAGGGCCCGCGATCCTCTGGAGGGTACATATTTTCGGATACCTGGCTTCAGTGGGTTTAATCGCCGGGACCATCTATTTCATCAGGAGCCGGTTCAAGAAACATTACATACAGTACAAGAAATCCCACGGCACCGACTGGGTTTTTGTTACTTTGTTGTTTATCATAGTTGTGACCGGGATAGCCCAGCATGTTTTCCATCGTACCGGGCTCTATGAACCGGCAAATATCACTTATGTCATTCACCTGATGAGCGTGGTCCCATGGCTGCTCCGGATGCCATTCAGCAAATGGGCACACCTTATATACCGCCCGCTGGCAATGTACTTTTCCGCTGTCCGCAGAGAGGCTCTGATGAGACAGGTTTCCATATTGAATTCTTATCCGGTTGTTGTTAAGTAAATGAACTGACTTATGAAAGAAAGCAGAACAGGTGTATACGTTTGCATGTGCGGAACAAATATCGCAAAGATCGTTGATGTTGAAGCTGTGGCCGCCTATGCATCGGCGCTTCCGAATGTTGTCCTTGCCAGGACCTACAAGTACATGTGCTCCAATCCTGGTCAGGAAATGATAAGCCAGGACATCAGGGATCACCAGCTTAACCGGATTGTCGTGGCAGCCTGCAGCCCTAATATGCATGAACGCACATTCCGCGCAGCCCTGCGGTCGGCCGGACTAAACCAGTACCTATTTGAGATGGCCAATATCCGCGAACAATGCAGCTGGGTTCATTCCGATCCGAAGGAGGCGACTGAAAAGGCGAAAGCACTTGTTCATGCCGCCGTCAGCCGCGTCCAGCTTCACGAGGAACTGGAGAGCATGTCGGTTGATATGTGCCCTAATGTTCTTGTGATAGGCGGAGGGATCGCCGGAATGACCGCTGCCCTGGAACTGGCCGATGCAGGTAATAATGTCTATCTTGTTGAAAAAGCTAATCACCTTGGAGGCAATCTTGCCCGGGTCGACCTTACTGCGCCATATCTGTACTCTGCCAGGGACCTCCTTACTGAAAGAATAACAAGAACCTTCAATAATAAAAAGATCCATACTTATTTGCAGTCCAGAGTCTCCGGCCTTACAGGATATATCGGGAATTTCAGGGCAACAATCGAGTCGCTCAACGGGAAAGAGGCCGGTAATAATAAGCCTGATGAGGTTGAGATAGGGAATGTTGTTGTCTGTACCGGGTACAGGGAATTCGATGCATCACGTATTGTACACTATGGATACGGCAAACTGCCTAATGTTATCACATCATTTGAACTGGAAAAGATGATCCGCGCAGGACGGATCGAGACCAGAGAAGGCAAAATACCAAAATATGTTGCAATCATTCATTGTGTCGGCAGCCGCAGTCAGGAATTCCACTCCTACTGCTCAAGGGTGTGCTGCATGACCGCCCTGAAGTATGCTCATGAGATAAAATCAGCCAACCCCGAAAGTTATATTTCCGATATCTACATCGACATGCACGCTTTCGGGAAGGGTCATGAGGATTTCTACCGCAAATCGTCTGAAGCCAAGACACTGTTCCTGATGTACGAAAAAGGGGACCGCCCCGTAATTCACAAAGCTTCACCGAAAGACGACTGCGAAATGCTTATCGAAGTCAATGAAAAACTTTCAGGCGAAGTAATTGAGATCCCCGCCGATCTTGTGATCCTGATGGTGGGAATGGAGGCCCGTGAAGATTCATACGAAGTGGCCCGCATAGTTAATATCAGCCAGGACAAGGAAGGCTGGTTCATTGAGAGTCACCCCAAGCTTGAACCTGTTGCTACAACAACCGACGGGATATTTATCGCCGGAACATGTGTGGCTCCCAAAGATATCCCCGACTCCGTTGCTCAGGCAAGGGCTGCAGCAGCAAGGATCCTGGCACGGATTGCAAAAGAGAGAATTGAGGTTGATGCCCTCTATTCAGAGGTGAATGAGAATCTGTGCTCCGGATGCCGCCTGTGCAACCAGCTTTGCCCGTACAGCGCGATCGAATTCATTGAAGAAAAGAAACACAGCCATATTATAAGTGCATTGTGCAAGGGGTGCGGAGTATGCGTTGCAGCATGTCCATCCGCTGCAATCAAGGGCCGGCATTTTACTGACCAGCAGGTACTTGCACAACTGGATGGATTGTTCGTGGCAGGATAATCGTTCCTTCCGCGTTTTTATGTTTCTCCATCTAATTCAGACGGGTTCACAATGGAAGAAAAACTGCTGCCCGCACATATTCATTTCTTAAAATGGTTCATCAGAATAAGATGGGTCGCCCTGGGAACTCTGGTCGCATCAAACTATATTGTCACTCACCTGTTTGATATTTCAATCCGCGAAACGCCGATATATCTGCTCGCCGGTCTGCTGCTCCTTCTGAATATATTTCACAGGATTATCCTGCACCGGATTGCCAGGGACAAAGGACCCGGGGTGACTGGAAGAGTAAAACGGAACATCCATTTTCAGATAATAACCGATCTGATAATACTTACCCTGATACTCCATTTTTCGGGGGGTGTTGAGAATCCCCTGATGCTCTTCTATTTCTTTCACCTGATAATCGCCAGCTCAATATTTTCCACCTTCCAGAGCTACGTTTATGCTGCATTTGCTCTTGCGCTGGCTGCCTCACTTGCTCTCCTTGAGTGTTTTTCGGTTATCCCGCATTACCCCCTCGAAGGTTTTATATTCCACGACCTTTATAAAAATATCTTATATGTATTCGGTGCAGGCTTCATTTTCGCCTGTACAGCAATAATGGTCGTAGGTCTCTCTCATATGATAATACACAAGTCAATAAAAACTGAAGAGGCGTATGTTAAAACCAATATTGAACTGGAATACAAGGATAAGCTTAAAAATGAATATGTCCTGAGGGTTACACACGATATCAAAGGGCATATTGCAGCAATGCTGAGCTGTCTGGATGTTGCCAGGTCAGAAATGACAGGGCACCTGAATGAGGTCCAGAAGGAGTTTGTTAACAGGGCCTATGAACGGGGCCAGTTCCTTTCAGTGTTCATTAAGGATATCCTTAACCTTACAAGAAAACGATTGAAACACGACTATGAATTCGAAGAGTTCAATCTGCCAGATCTGATCAACAGGGTAATAGCACCCATTCAGATACTAATGAACGACAAGTCGATCGACTTCAATATGTATCTCGACAAGTCGGTCGGCGTGATCAAAGCCAACCCTTACACAATAGAGGAATTGTATTCAAACATCCTGCTGAATGCGGTTAAATACACACCCCCGAACGAACACATAGAGTTAAAGGTGAAACGAAGGCTCAATAATATCATTTCAGAGGTCTCCGATTCCGGTATAGGAATACCCAAAGAGGAACTGGCAACAATCTTTGATGAGTTCTATCGTGCCTCGAATGTTCCGAAAGATATCAAATCAGGATCCGGATTAGGCCTTTCGATCGTGAAGCAGATCATTGAGGATCACAAGGGTAAGATCTGGGTTACAAGCGAAGAAGGTGTCTGGACAAAGTTTACCTTTATTCTCCCGAAGGATCCTACCGTTATTTCCTGATTGGGTTGTATGTATTTCTGATTGAGCACGCGGTAATCCCGGGGGCTTTTGGCAATTATTCATCCCTTACAGACGAAAAAGGAACTTTTCTCCGTTGTATCTCGTAAAAGCTACGGGATTATTGATCATCCGGTATTAATAGCCCGGATTAAAGACTGATATCAGGAAGAATGAAAAGATTTATCATACCTGCCCTTATTTTACTGCTGGTCGCGCTGACACTGGCAAGCTGTGCTTCCAGCAGGAAAAACCGGAGCGAGCTGAGAGGACTGATGCTTATGGATAACAAACATCTTCCCAGGAACAAGCCTTATTACTCAAGCCATAATAAAAAGTTAAAAAGGGAAGCCAGCAGAAAGTACAGAAGCAACAACAGAGATTTATATCGTTCCAGGCGATAAGGATGCATAAATTTTCCGAAAAATGCAGGTTAATGTTATAATTTAAATTAATATTACCTGTTTTTTTAAAAGATTGATAGCTATGTCCTGCCAGATGGCTTTTCTGATTTTCATCCTATTCATAAACTCAGTATCCGCGCAGACCTACGAGATCAGGGGAAAGGTCGCGGATGACAGATCGGGCGAGCCTATGGTCGGCGTTCATATTGCAGTCAAAAATGAGATACAGGGGACCATTACGGGAAGTGACGGTTATTTTGTGCTTAAAACAAGTGTGGCGCCGCCACTTGTTTTACGTATCTCCTATGTAGGTTACGTGACTCAGGAGGTTGCAGTGGCAGATGCAACCGTATTTCCTGATATCAGGATGGAAGAACAATTCCTGCTGGGACAGGAAGTCGTTATCTCAGCCAGTCGCGTGGAGGAAAATATTTTAAGGTCGCCCGTGAGTATCGAGAAATTGAATCTGCGCGATCTGAGGCAGATTTCAACGGCTAATTTCTACGATGGCCTCTATCAGCTGAAAGGGGTCGATATGAACGTACATGGTCTTACTTTTCAGTTGCCCAACACCAGGGGGTTTAACGACTATACCAATTACAGGATGAACCAGATCATCGATGGTGTGGAAAATATTTCCCCCGGGCTGAGCTTCTCTGCCGGTAATATTTTTGGTCTGGCACAGATTGATGTCAAAAGTCTTGAGATGGTTGTAGGGGCTTCCAGCGCCCTGTACGGTCCCGGGGGGATGAACGGCACCCTTGTGATGGAAAGCAAGGATCCGTTCCAGTATCAGGGTCTGTCATTCTCTGTTCAGACGGGTGTGATGAACATTGCCTCAGGGACTCTGGACAATCCAACGCCAATGTTCGATTTAAATTTCCGTTATGCTACGGCTTTCAATGACCGCCTGGCCCTGAAAATAACAGGCTCATACCTGAATGCCACCGACTGGCAGGCCAACGATGGCAGGGACCGGACCGGCCTGGATGACCCGTCACGGACCCGCCTCAGGAATCCCGGTTATGATGGTGTGAATACTTACGGTGATGAGACACTGGTCTCGGTGAACCTGCAAGATGTAGGTCCCGCGGTTATTGATGGTATCGCTGAATCGCAGGGTATTACCCCGGGCTCCGCGGAGTATGAAGATCTCTATAACACAGCAATTCAATATTTCCCGGACCAGCTGGTTACACGTACCGGCTGGACGGAAAGGGACCTGTCGGGGGATAAAACCGAGAACATCAGGTTTGCCGGGTCTCTGCATTATTTTATCAACGAACGTACAGAAGCAATTTTGCAGACTAATTATGCACAGGGTACAAGTGTATATACGGCTCAGAACCGGTTTGCCGCCCGTGAGTTCAACATTCTTTCCGGAAAAGCCGAAGTTAATAACCCAGTTTATTATGTCCGGATCTGGGCCGTAACGGAAAATTCAGGTCCCTCTTATGACATCGGTGGAGCTGCCCTTCTGCTTAACGAGGAATGGAAGCCTTCGGAAGAGTGGTTTTCAGATTATCTGACTGCATATACGCAAACGGCGCTTATTACGGACAATATGGGTGATGCCCATCAGTTTGCACGGCTGGTGTCGGACAACAGGGATCCCGGGTCAGGAGTTATTTTCGATGCATCCAGACCAGCCTTCCCTCTATATGGCAGTGCTGATTTTAATTCAATGATGGATAGAATCACCTCGAGCCCGATCAACGAAGGCGGAGCCAGGGTTTTTGACAACAGCAAGATCTGGCAGGCGGAGGGGATGTTCAATTTCAAGAACCTTATCCACTTTATGGAAATGCAGGTTGGCGCCTCCAACCGCTTTTATTTTGTAAACAGCAATGGAACCGTCTTTTCAGATGAACCAGGTCACCCGATCAGGATCAATCAGTTTGGGACCTTTATCCAGATAAATAAGAACTTTCTCTATGATCACCTGAGAGTAACAGGCGCCTTCCGGTTCGATAAGAACCAGAATTTCGAGGCACAATATACACCGCGGTTTTCCCTTATCTGGTTCCTGGATAAACAGATGGAACACAGTATAAGGGGAACCGTTCAGACAGCTTACCGTTTTCCTTCAATTGCCGATCAATGGGTGGACATTAATGCCGGAATATTCAGGACAATAGGCGGAATGCCTGACGTCAGAAACAAATATAACTTCAATTCAATCCCTCTCTATCCTATGTCGGGACGAAATCCTGTTACAGACAGACCGGTAACGGAGGATGGTCCGATAGAGCTCCCGGGACTGAGTCCCGAGAAGGTTGCCTCCACCGAGATCGGATACAAGGGATTGTTCCTGGGGAAAAAGCTCTTTGTTGATACTTATGCATACTATAATAAGTACAAGGGATTTGAGGCGGTCCAGCTGGTAGCCCAGCTTGCTGAAGATGCCGGAACAGAGAAGGACCTGCTTTACCAGACCTATTTTACCACCGATCAGCCTGTTTCATCATTCGGGTGGGCGGCAGGTCTTGACTACATGACCCCGGTCGGCATTCTGATCCGCAGTAATATTGCCTTCAATAAATTAATTGAAAGCATTAATGCCCCCGGAGTGGAGGCAGGCTTCAATTCCCCGCTGTACCGTGCAAACCTGTCCGTCGGCCATCATGCGATCACTCCGAACATCGGGTTCAGTCTGAATCTTCACTGGCAAAACAGCTTCGTGTGGGAATCAGGTTTCGGAGCAGGAGAAATTCCTGCATTCACCACACTCGATTCCCACATTTCGTACAGGGTGCCGGAATCCAATACAGTGTTTAAACTTGGGGGATCCAACATTTTAAACAAGTATTATACTACCAGTTTTGGCAGTGCACAGATTGGAGGTCTGTATTATATCAGTTTTGTTTATGAGGACCTTATGGGACGCAATAAGCGAAACCGGGAATAAAGGCAAAGGGAACCTCATGAATCCACGGTGAAGTGCATTCCGGACAATAAAAGGTTCCCGTAAGCTTTATTTTCTGATAAACTCTATTGAAAATACTGCAATAAAGATATCCGGAGCTGTCGGACTTAAAGTCAGCGTCATGGGAGCAATCATATTTGAGATCATCTCCTTCGGCAATGGTACGCTGGTTACTCCGGAGAGCCCGCCTGAAATTTCCACAACATCGGTCACTGTCAGAACAAATCCGGTGGGAGATGACGGAATGGCCGTGCTGTTAAGGTTCAGTTTCACCGACGTGGCGGATACTTCCTCCCATGTTCCGGCGTTTAGCGCATCTGCACCTTCGCAGCTCAGGTACATCGAAAAGTCTTCCCTTAGTTCAACATAAGACTTATCAGGAGAGGAGCAGGTTACCGCACCGAGAAGGGCAGTCTGGATAGCCACTGTAATATTTGTGCTAATGGGAACAGTAATATTTCCCATTTCAACTGTCGGAACAGTTAGTGCTTCAGCCAGTTCGGCCTTGCTGATTACAAAGTTCCCGACGAATTTCGACACTTCCGGATCATCTTTCTTTTTGCAACCTGTAAGTGTAACCGACAGGGCAAGAGTAATTACCATCAGTTTTAAAATCAAATTTTTCATGAGCTCAAAGGTTTATTGGTAAAAATTATTAAACTTATCTGCAAAAATTGCAGTATTTCTTAACAGTATTAACTGATAATCATATTATATATTATGTTATTCTCCGACTTTATTAATGTGGTTTCCTGGCTTGATCCGCCGGATCGGCTATACAGTGATTATGTGTTGTGAGTCCACAGCCCGGGATGCCTATTATAGGGATTACAGGGTGTTTTTCCCTGCGGATGGCACCGGCAGCATAAATGAAGAAATGCATCTTGCGAGCCTGCTTAACCTGGCATTTGGATTTGCTTATGTCACGACGGTTGATTCCATAGTCAGGGAGATGGAATAAGGGTCAGTACAGGACCTGGTAACGACAGGCAGGGTAATTAATTATCGGGGAGTACGCTGGCGCCGGAAGAAAAAAATATTCCGTTTGAAAAAATGTATCAAAAATCTGTCACCGGATTCCCGGAATAGTTGTAAATTGAGCAGTGATAGTCAATCGTTAGTAACAGGCATTTTATCAACAGGTTATAACGCAATAATCGTATATTGCCAATGTGACTGACGGGGCGGAGCCATATAAGCGGGGGATAAAACAGGTGTTTTTAAAAAGTTATCAGGTCAGAGCAATGAACCGGCCCCTCTCATAATAATATCTACCACATTTTGGGGATTATAATTGAAATATGTGCCGCTATGACTAGTTAGCATACATAGGGGCTTGAGACACAGGACAATATCTCATGAAACTGATTGAAAAAATAAAGAGAATCTTAGGTCTTCCCAAGAATAAAGAATGGCTAGGAGACCTAGTCAGTGAATTGGAAAAGAAACAAAAAGCCAATCTCACGCTCCCATGTTTCGTGACTAATATAAAGGAGACGGGATTAATCGTAAAAGTTTCTGGATTGTACGCTTATATGTCATTTAACCATGCCTTTTGGAGATACCATCTTGTTGATTCTTGGAAGGTTATTTTTCACAAAATAATAGACCAAAAATTCTATTGCCAAGTTTATCAAATAAAGAAGAATCCGATATCAATTGTTGTAAATGGTAATCTTCCGCAATTCACTGAACCTGAATTGATCGTAGGAAAGCAGTATCCCGGAATTGTAATCGCTAAAAAAAAATTTGGTATATTCATTGAGATAGGTTATTACTTTGATTGGAAACATGGATCATTGGTGGGCTTATTATTCAAGCAATTTTTTGGACCGGATTATTCATTCTGTGATTGCCAGGTAGGAGATGAAATTGAGACAACATTCATTAAAAAGAACGATAGCGGACAACTGCTTTTCAGCAATAATCAAAAACTAAGCGACTGGTATTTTGATAAACCGCAGAAATTAGTTGGCCAGATTGTGAACGTAAGAATAAAGAAATTACCTAATAGAGAGCAGCCTGAATACCTGGTCATGGATAAATACCAGGCGTTATTAAATCTTAGAAATCGTGACTATCCCACAAAATATCGAAAAAAGTTACGCCAGATAATTGGAAATCTCCCTGATGGAGCTATAATAAATTGTGAAGTCACTGGATACAATGATAACTTCCAAACGTTGGATTTAATTTGGATAGCAGAACTCGATGTTGAATTTGGGTTTGAGAACTCAATACAGAATAATATCAATCCCGAGATCATTCAAAAAATAAAATCATTAATAAGAAACTGACTGCTAATACATAACTTCTAACAATATACGTATGCTAACACGGACGGTGCTATAATTAATAAGCTCAGCCTCCGCTAAAGCTACGGCTGACACAGTTGTCATGGTTTTTGCTTTCCTGCCTGACTGCCGCAGGCAGGCAGGTGCTCCTGCACCTATGACAGATTTGTAATAGCTTATACCGCCGGGCCGTAAGCCTTAACCTGACGCTTTGTACCCAGATTCAAATTTCTTTATTTGCAGCTCATATTAAGCAATTGCAAACATTCAAATGTGGGAATATTAAAAACATTAAAAATTTGGCAATATTGTTAATTTGTAATAACTTTGTAATTACATATTAATTTAATTCATCATGGAAGTATCAGTAGTAAAAATTGGAAATTCGAGGGGGATAAGGTTCAGTAAAACCATTATCGAGAGATATAATATCCGTGATACCGTTGAAATGATTCTGGATAAAGGTCATATCATTATCAAACCTCTTTCAAAACCTCGAAAAGGTTGGGATAAAGCATTTAAGGAAATGCATGCAAAAGGTGACGACAAACTCATTATGCCAGACATTTTCGAAGAAGAAAACCCTGAGGAATGGAAATAAGACAGTACCAGATCATTCTTGTAAACCTTGATCCAACTATTGGTAGCGAGATCAGGAAAACAAGACCCTGTGTTGTAATTTCTCCCGACGAAATGAACAACCACTTAAGAACTGTTGTAATTGCACCTATGACAACAAATTCTAAAAACTATCCGACCCGGGTTGAGATAAAACATGATAACAAGATTGGTTGTATAGTTCTTGATCAAATCAGGATCATTGATAAACAGCGTATTCTCAAGGATCTTGGAAAACTTTCGAGGCCAGAAGTTAAAGAGGTCAAAGCTATCCTAAAGGAGACCTTCGTTGACTAAAGAAGAAATAAAAGCTACGGCAAACACGGACGGTATAATTAATAAGCTTCCCGATAAATCGGGACAGGTTCCCGCTTCACGGGACATGTTGTCACAGTTTTTGTTTGCCTGCCTGCCGCAGGCAGCCGGGTTCTGCAAAAACACATGCCCCCGTCTACGCTCCGCTGCGTCGGGTAACACAACCTCCCCATATTGCCGGGCCGTTAGCTGTAAGGGTGAGTACCATGCAGCCTTGTAAACAGACTCTTCACTTCATCATGACTGTTGACTTTGGTACTGCTCAATCATAAGTTTGGCAGTCTTTCCCTGCACTGTAAAAGGTTTCATTTTAAAAAATCTGATTTATGAAAAATAAGTATCTGAGGTGGATTAATTTCCTGACTTCTCTAATTATAATTTCTTGTGAAACCAGTCTAGAATTTGAATTACCCAAAAATGATCCGGTACCCGCGATTTTAGCTTCTAATGACCCTGATTGCGTTTTCCAAGTACGAGTTACCATGGCAAAACCCTTCCAGGATTCAATAGTTAAAGTAAATGGAAGTTGCAGTGTCAGCATTTTCGAAGATGGTAATTTCTTTACTGAACTTAGTTTGGATACGTCTTCATTCGAAAGTATCCAGGATAAGTTTCGAGGTTATCCTCAGAGAATATTTATTAAAGATCCTGGAATAAAATTTACTGAAGGGAAAGAATATAAAATTACTGCCAATATCCCAGGTTATCATTTATTAAGCGCTACAACTTCAATACCAAGTGCTGTAAAAATAAAAAGTGTATCATGGCAGGAATATGAAGGCACAATGCCGCAATGGTATTGGGAGTCTACTGTAGAAACATTAGCAAGTCCACCTTTACACAATGCTATTCCTCCGCTTATAGAATGGACAATCACTTTTGATGATCCTCCTTTAATAAAGAATTATTATAGAATAGGTGTTGGTTTCAGAGGGATTGTGCATAAGGTAGATGATAATTATTTTTATGCTGATGGAAAAACGCAATATGCGCCCACTAATTCGAATGACCCGACATTCATGTATGTAATAAACAGATCCTCAGAGACTAATCCTGATCCTGACAATAAGTATTACACAGTCCTTACAAAAGAAATAATCTTTAGTGATTATAATTTTGACGGAACAGTATATTCTGTCAGAATTCTTACCCCGCGTCCCAGTAATATCATACAAAACGCTGACACTAATTCATTTTTTAAATACATAATTAATTTGTATTCGCTCAGCGAAGATTATTATAAATATTGGCTTGACCGCTACCACGTTGAAAAGCTTTCTAAAGATCCATTCGCAGAACCCTTAAGAATTCATAGCAATATAAGTAATGGCGCCGGCATATTTGCTTTTTCTTCCTTAGATACGGATACTGTCCAAATGGATATAAATTATTAAAGGCATGAAAAAATATTTACCCATATTAATATATTTAATCGGTTTGCATTCATCTTTAACTGCACAGAGTTTTCGTTTAGAGGGTAAGGTACTTGATTCTCAAACCCGTTACCCTGTATCCGGTGCCGAAATTAAAATAGATCAGACAGTTATAAGAACTGATAACATCGGCTTATTCCATATTAACCATAAAGGCGGAATCTTAAAAATATTAGTAAAACAAGGTGATTTTGAAGAGAAATTGTTCGATCTGACCCTGAGAAGTGATACTTCCATTACATTATTATATGATAAGATTATTAGTATTGATGAGGTTATAGTTACTGCAGACAGGGAAAGAGTTTTTACAAGGGATAATAATCTTGAGATCGCCAAAATTAATCCTGGTGCATTCACCTTCTTACCAAGCGTTGGTAGTAATGATGACCTTTTAAAGAAGGTTCAACTTCTGCCAGGTTTCCAATCCGCTGGTGAAGGATCATCTGGTCTGATCGTCAGAGGTGGTCAATATGATCAGAATCTGATTACTATAAACGGCTTCCCCATATATCAGCTATACCATTTTTCGGGTTTCCTTTCAGCAGTAGACCCATTTCTGGTATCTGATATTGAGATAATGAAGGGAGGATTCTCTGCAAAATATGGAGGCAAACTATCTTCTGTTGTCAATTTTAATTATAATAATACAGTAACTGATACTGTTCTTACATCTTTAGATGCAGGGCTAACTATTTCTGGCGCTGCAGTCCGTTTTACACCGGACACTCTAACTTCTTTTAATATTTCCGGCCGTATTGGCACTATATCCATCTTAAAGAAGATTGTGAAGAAAAGTCTTCCTGAATTTCCATTTTACAACTTCTATGATTTTAACATCGGAGCCTCCCGGAAAATAAACCTGAAGAACGAAATCGACTTTACATTTTTCTTAAATAAAGATTATCTGAATAAATCGACTTCACTTACCGTACAGACTGATAATGGAGATATAACAGGTATTGGTGATTATGCTGAATCAGGCTGGAAAGATATTCTCGCCGGTATATTATGGATAAACAAACCGCTCGACAATTTAAAAATCGAAACGAGACTCTATTCTCAAACTTTCTTGTCAAAATCAAGACATGAAATGATAGAATTCATAAAACAACAGTTATCCATGAATGAAGCTTCAAGTTCCATTCAGGAAATCGGGTTTACGAATAATTGGACTTATGAAAAGAAAATGCACTCAATAAACTTCGGATTGAACGCGTATTTCAGAAGGATCAAGCCGGAAATGACAACTTCCGTTCTCCTTCATGGAGAACCGATTTACGATGATCTTAATCCTAAAGTCTTGGGAATGAATTATTCACAAAATGAATTAAGTCCATACATAGAAGACAAGATTACCCTGAATAAAAAAACTATTTTCCGGCCCGGTTTTCGTTTATTAATTCTATCTGATCAAAATTCACTGCAAATCAGGCCTGAACCTCGATTTTTCATCTCTCATCAGCTTTCAAACTTCATAACTTTAATGGGTTCATATGCTGTTACAACACAAAGTATTCAACAGATCAGTTCCTCTAATATTATGTCAACAGCTGATCTTTGGATACCTGCAGGTAATAAGATAAAGCCTTCAACATCCAATATTGCTGAAATAGGTATCTACCTTAGTAATAATAAATCATTAACGGCAGAAATAAATCTCTACTACAAAAAGATGAAGAATCTTTATACATATAAAGATGGTGCAAGCTTTCTCTTATATCCGAACTGGCAGGACAATATAACTATGGCAACCGGAAAATCTTATGGTTCAGAAATCCTTATACAGGGTAAATTTAAAAAGATATTTGCCATGCTTGGATATACTATAATACTACCCAAAATTCGGACCACTGGTTAAGTTGAAAATTAACAATTAAATTTACCAGTGCATTATGAAAAAAACAAGAAGGAAATTTACCGGAGCCTTTAAGGCTAAAGTTGCAATTGAGGC
>JAHYJA010000065.1 GCA_019429325.1 Bacteroidales bacterium | reverse complement strand
GCGGCGGAGGGGCAGCATGAAGCCGGGGCAGAGGTGGTCATCGCACACTCTTTTACAGTTGCAGAGCAGTCTTTAACTTCTTCCGTGTCAATGCTCCTCGCACTCACAACCAGTACAACGACGAATGCCATCACCACCAGACCTGCAATACCGATAATTACTTTTTTCATATCCGTTGATTTTTGATTTTCAATTTTTCCAAAAATAGAAATATTTTCTGTAGCAGCAATAGCATACCGATGGAATTAACTGTGATTTTGACGAAACCATTGTAATTCCGGACGAAATTTTAATAATCCGTTCATTAATTGCTGAATGCGATTAAGGTGAAATGGAGTGGCAGCAACCTGCAAAACGGAATCGGACAGAGTTCTTCAGAAAGCAGTTTTTCAGCGTTCCGCTTCTTATTGCCGGCACTTACCGCTTTATAAGAAGCCTCGGAAGTAACTTAGGCACACTCTTTTTGTAATCAGCATAACCGGGATATTTACTCCTGCTGATTCGTTCGGTGAGCCGGGTACTTCCCTGGAAAAGCAGGATAAGGAGTAAAGGCCCTGTTATTGTCCAGTTTATCAAGCTCCCTGAAGCTGATACGCCAAAGAAGAAGAAAGTAATCCAGATCGCCTGTTCCGCCATAAAATTGGGATGGCGGACATAACCCCATAAACCCTCACTGAGAAAACCTTTCTTCAGGGATTCCCCGAAGAGCGGGCCGGGTGCCGGCAGTTTGCGTTTCTGCTTTTGAAAACGGAACTGCTGATTGTCGGCAACAGTTTCTATTACAAGGAAGAAAAGCATTAAACAGCCGGCCGCAATATCAATCACGGTCAGAGTCGTGTTGTGATATTTTGCTGCCAGCAACAGCGGTGCAGAGAACAGAAGTATTAGGAAATGCTGGTAAAATGATATGAAGAAGAGGTTGAACAACCCGAACCTGAGGCGGCCCTTCAGTGCAGGATGGTCGCGCATTATCTTCCACCTGTAATCCTCTTCACCTTTCCATGGGATAATGCTGTAACCTCCCTTCCTGAAAAAATTATAGCTTAGCCTTGCCCCCCAGAGTGATACCAGCAGTGCCATCAACCATAAACGTGATGAAGCGGGATAGTAAATAACAGCCAGCCAGGCGTAGATCAGCGGCATCAGGCTCCATAGCTTATCCGTCTGGCTGTAGTTGCGGGTTATCTCCCCGACGATAAAACACAGAAAAACAGCAGCAGCAAACACGAAGGCCCAGGATTGCACAAGACCTGCAAGCTGCGAGTCGCTTCCGGAGAATCTCTCAATTAACTGACATGAAGAAAACAATTCTGACATAGTATGAAGTGTGTACTGTTTAACAAATTGCCAACTGCTCTTTATGGCTCAGAGCGAAGGACTCAGGAGGTCGTGCAGGTCGTGCAAGTCTGAAGAAACTTCTCCCCTCCCCCCCCTCTCCCCCTCTCCTTTTCATTCTTCCGGCTTCGGACTTCGGGCTTCCGGCTCCTGACGCGCCAAAGCTAAAATATTTTCTTAAATCCTGTCACATCCCTGATGTAAGTTTGACCACACAGATTATCGGGGGTTAAGAATTTCACTACTTTTGTTCAATGGCAACGGGATTTATTGCCACCGATCACAGAAACCTGGCAGCTCTCTTTGGATTTTTAACCTGTCATTTATGAACCCCAGCCGTTTTAATACTGCCGTCAAATTCGTGATTTTGCTGGGTTTTATCAGCCTTTTTGCAGATATGACCTATGAAGCAGCCAGGGGTATCAATGGTCCCTTCCTCCGGATTCTCGGAACCAGTGGAGCCACAGTGGGCCTTGTGGCCGGACTCGGGGAACTGCTTGGCTACGGACTGAGGTTTATATCAGGGTATATTGCTGACAGAACAAAAAAATACTGGATGATCATGATAACGGGGTACGTTCTTAACCTTTTTTCCGTACCCCTGCTGGCGCTTGCCGGATACTGGCAGATAGCAGTGTTGCTGATGATAACCGAGCGAATAGGCAAAGCAATAAGGAACCCTGCCAGGGATGCGCTTCTTTCGTTCGGCGCTCAGAAGATAGGGCGTGGCTGGGGTTACGGCCTGCACGAGGCAATGGATCAGATCGGAGCTACTGCCGGTCCACTTCTGGTCAGCGCTGTCCTGTTTTTTCAGAATGAGAATTACCGTATGGCTTATGGCATCCTTATTATACCGGCAATCATTGCCGTAAGTCTCCTGCTGTACTGTCGCCATCTTTATCCTGAACCGGAGAAGCTGGAGGTCAGGACAAAAGCCATTACCGCAAAGGGATTTTCGGGGAGATTCTGGTTATTTGTTCTGGCTGCAGTGTTCATAGCCCTCGGCTATGCCGATTTCCCGCTTATTGCCTACCATTTTAAGTCGACGGAGCTGCTGGGTGATCCGGCAATTCCTTTGTTTTATGCCGTCGCAATGGCCACCGATGCCGTGGCAGCGCTGGTCTTCGGAAAGCTTTACGACAGGATCGGCATTAAGACACTTCTTGCCGCCGTCCTCCTCTCTGCATTTTTTGCCCCACTGGTCTTCGCAGGCGGTTTCAAACTTGCCCTGGCAGGCATGGTTCTGTGGGGAATCGGCATGGGGGCACAGGAGTCGGTGCTCAAAGCGGAAATCGCAGAAATGGTGCCACCTGAACGACGGGGGACTGCTTTCGGAACATTTCATACGGCCTTCGGACTCGTCTGGTTTGCAGGCAGTTTACTGATGGGACGCATGTACGATTCTTCCATCCTGAGCCTGATCATTTTTTCCGTGACAAGCCAGGTCGTTGCCTTGGCTGTAATCTCTTACCTGATCCTTAAAAAAAATCTGATCCGCTAAGCGTCATACAAAATTTTACTATTTTTGTCGGCTGTGTGATGAAGCATGCCGTTAATTCTTCCTTCCAAAACACCTTCTTGCAGAACCGGTTCTTGATGATCAGGTACCTGAGATGCCTGCCCGGCAAAACAAAATGGAATGAAACCCGAAGAAAAAATAAGTTTAGGGGAAATTCACCTCAGGTCGCTTGCCTCGTCGTTAACGATAGTTGAGCAACTGCTGGTTGAAATGGAGGATCAGATGACCAGGCAATCCAGGATGTGCTGTCTTGAGGTAGAAAGAGACATTAAAAGCGATGTTATAAATCAGAATCTGAAAGTGAATGAAGAAGCTCGCAAACAAATTTGTACCTTAGCGGAAAAAATAATACTGAAAAAATTAAAATACTAATTTAAAATTTAAAACTATGCAGATTATCAATGTATCAGCCTTGGAGATCCTCGATTCAAGAGGCAACCCGACAGTTGAGGCAAATGTTACCCTTGAGGACGGAACAACGGCAAGAGCGATGGTTCCCAGCGGTGCATCAACCGGTGAACGTGAAGCTACGGAGCTCCGTGACGGTGACAAGAAAAGGTACGGAGGGAAAGGTGTTCTCAAAGCGGTTGAAAACGTCAACAAGATCATTGCCAATGAGATTGAAGGCAGGTATTTCACGAATCAGAGGGAACTTGATTACATGATGATTGAACTGGACGGAACGCCCAATAAATCAAAACTTGGCGCCAATGCCATTCTTTCCGTATCGATGGCTTATGCCCGGGCGGAGGCAGAAAGCACGGGAGTTCCCTTATACCAGTATCTGGGCGGCGCAAATGCTCATCTGCTGCCTGTTCCCTGTCTCAATATCATCAATGGAGGGAAACACGCAGATAACAATGTTGATTTTCAGGAATTTATGATCGCCCCGCACGGAGCTCCCTCCTTTACCGAATCTATCAGGATGGGTGTGGAAGTGTTCCATAGCCTCAAATCAGTCCTGAAAGGAAAGGGATACAGCACCGGCGTTGGCGACGAGGGTGGGTTTGCACCCGATCTCAAGTCAAATGACGAGGCTGTTGATGTGATTCTTGAAGCGATCACCAAAGCCGGATACAAGCCCGGCGACGAGGTAAGCATATGTCTTGACCCTGCAGCCAGCGAGATGTGGGAGGATGGTAAATACAAACTGTTCAAAAGCACGGGGAAACTGATCTCAAGCGAAGAACTGGTAAAACTCTGGGAGAGCTGGGTGAAACAATATCCGATTGTGCTTATCGAGGACGGCCTCGCCGAAAACGACTGGGCAGGCTGGAAGAATATGACTGATACACTGGGAAGCACGATAGAGATTGTCGGTGATGACCTGTTCTGCACCAATAAAGCCATTCTGGCAGAGGGTATTGCCAAAGGAGTTGCAAACTCCATATTGATCAAGCTAAATCAGATTGGCACTGTGACCGAAACCCTTGAGACTATCGAGCTTGCGTACAGAAACAGTTATAATGCATTCGTGTCGCACCGCAGTGGTGAGACCCCCGATAGTTTTATTGCTGACCTTACAGTTGCAGTAAATGCAGGACATCTTAAGACAGGCAGTGGTTGTCGCGGCGAAAGGATAGAGAAGTTCAACCAGCTGATGCGGATCGAGAATGAGCTGGGGAAATTTGCAAAATTTGCCGGTAAAAAAGCCTTTAAGAACGCCAGGTGAAAGAGATTCTGAGACCATACGGGGACAAGCAGGAAGCGTTTGACAGGAGATATCTCGAGATGGCGCTCATCTGGGCGCGCAACTCCTACTGCAGGAGGCGGCAGGTTGGTGCGCTCATCGTCAAGGGGAAGATGATAATCTCAGACGGTTACAACGGAACACCGGCAGGCTTCGAGAACGTCTGTGAAGACGAGAATAACATAACAAAGCCGTATGTCCTTCATGCTGAAGCAAACGCAATTACCAAAGTAGCAAAGTCAAACAATTCGAGCGATTATTCAACGTTATACGTAACAACATCCCCCTGCATGGAGTGTTCCAAGCTTATTATCCAGTCGGGTATAAGAAGAGTTGTTTACTGCAACCGTTATCAGAAGACCGACGGACTCGACCTTTTGATGCGTGCAGGCATAGAGATTGTTTATATCGATCCCGAAAAAGAGACTTATGAGGTACAGTAACTCAACGAGAAGCATATTACTCCCGGTTTTGCTCGCAGTAACACTGGCAGGCGGAATACTTATCGGTATTTACCTTCCCAGGCAGAACGTAATAACACAGCACACCGGCATCAGGCCCAGAAGCGACAAGATCACCAACATCCTTAACTTCATCGAATCGGACTATGTCGATACGGTAAGCAGGCAGGAACTGGTTGAGGCTGCTATTCCCGCAATACTGAAAAAGCTGGATCCTCACAGCGTCTATATTCCGGCCCGTGACCTGGCGCGGGCTAATGAGCCGCTTCAGGGCAACTTCGACGGGATCGGCATCTCCTTCAACATACTCGCCGACACTATACTCGTTATCGGCACCATTCCCGGGGGGCCTTCGGAAAAGCTGGGACTTCTGCCGGGTGACAAGATCATATACGTGGGTGATTCCCTCGTTGCCGGCAAACGCATCAGCGACGAGGATGTGATGAGAATGCTCAAGGGGCCCCGGGGGACCGTTGTAAGGGTTAGTATCCTCCGCAAGGGTAACAGGGATCTTCTTCCCTTTGAAATAACCCGCGACAAGATCCCGATCCACAGCGTGGATGTAAGTTATATGGTGAATGCCAGTACCGGATATATCCGCATCAATAATTTTGCCGTGACCACCTTTGATGAATTCATGAAAGGGCTGAGGGAACTGAAGGCAGAAGGGATGACCAGGCTTATCCTCGACCTTCGAGGCAACTCCGGCGGTGTCATGGACCCTGCCATACAGATAGCCAACCAGTTCCTGAAGACCGGCCAGCTTATTGTCTATACCCAGGGGAGGTCACAGCCCCGGAACGAAGCGAGAGCCACAGGGAAAGGTGAGTTTGAGTCAGGAGATATGGTGGTACTGATAGACGAATGGAGCGCCTCTGCCAGTGAAATAATTGCCGGGGCCATTCAGGATAACGACAGGGGAACCATTATCGGCCGACGCTCCTTCGGAAAAGGAATGGTCCAGGAGCCGATACAGTTCGCTGACGGATCAGGAATGCGGCTCACGATCGCAAGGTATTACACACCCACCGGGAGGTCGATCCAGAAACCCTATAACAATGGCTTCGACGAGTATTTCGACGACCTTAACATGAGAGCCGAAAGGGGTGAACTCGGAGGTTCCGACAGCATACAGTTTCCGGATTCCCTGAAATTCACAACGCCAGGCGGCCGGGTTGTCTACGGAGGGGGAGGCATCATGCCCGACAGGTTCGTGCCGGTCGATACATCAGGCATATCACCCTATTTTCTCCGGGCAAGGCCATTCATATACCAGTTCGCCCTGAAATTTACCGAGTCGCACAGGGAGGCTCTCCGGAAATTTACGACAGCACCTGAACTGGAGAAGTACCTCGACAGGCAGGGGCTGCTCGGGCAGTTTGTTGATTTTGCAGCATCTTCCGGTGTTAGGCGCGATCCTGAAGGTTTAAGTACCTCGGGTAAAATAATACATACCCAGATCAAGGCGTATATCGCCCGTAACATCTTGGACAATAAGGGATTCTATCCGGTGTGGGAAAAGATCGACACAACGCTGAAATATGCTATTGATTATCTGAAGGATTAACCCTGATAAACTGATCCAGTACCTCTGCTGAGCGCTCCGCTTCCTCGATAAATCCCATATGGCCGGAGTTTTCAAGAAGAACCACCTCTGCATCAGGGGGCAGGGCAACCTTTTCCTGAACAACCCCGTAAGGAATATAATTATCCATTCTGCCAAGGATCCAGAGACACGGGACTCTGCCCTCCTCCATCACCCTCAATCTTGACGGCCTGGCCATCATGCCCCTGAGTACGGCAATTATGCCTTCGCCGGGTATGCCGGAGGCGATCGCTTTCGACCGCTCAATGGCTCCTGAGAATCTTTCAACATTCGGGCTGGCATACATCATTGTTACATTGTCGGGATACATTATATCCTTCTTCCCCGCCTTCACGATCCTGATCTCCCTTTCCCTTTTCTCAAGGGCCTCAGGAGTATCAGCAAATGGATGTGAATGGAACAGGCAATATCCTGTAAGATACTCTGGAAAAAGCTCCACGAAAGCCAGGGCAACATATCCCCCGAGTGAATGGCCGGTAAGAAAGGCCTTTTTTATACCAAGATGATCAAGAAGTTCCTTCACGGTTCCGGCCATGAATTCCATGGTATGGCTCTCTCCGTAGATATCCGAAAGCCCGTGCCCGGGGAGATCCATGGCAATAACACGATATCTCACCGAAAACCTTCCGGCAAAATCCGGCCAGATCTCAGAGGTCTCCAGATAACCATGAAGAAGGACCAGGGCTTCGCCACTTCCATATTCGTACCAGGCAATTCTGCCTCCGTTGTATTCAAAAAATTTCCGCATATCCGTAAAATTAAAAAATATTATCCGAAATTACCAGTTGACAGATGATCAATCATATTGATAATGTTATTAAATAGACATATATTTATAATGATATTGATACTGTCAGGTATTGAACCTATAAACGTTTGATATTCAATGTATAAAGTTCTATTTTCTTCCGTTTCAAAAAAATTTGTGATGGCGCTTGCCGGACTCTTTCTCCTGCTCTTCCTTCCGGTTCATCTTATCATCAACCTGATGCTCCTGAGCAACGATCCGGAACCCTTCAACAGGGCGGCACATTTCATGGCGAGCTTCCCTCTTGTAAAGATCTTTGAGATTATCCTGATTCTGGCACTGCTGGTCCATGCTGCATGGGGGGTTTACATACAGATCTGCAACTGGCTGGCCAGGCCGACCGCTTATGCATCGGGGAACAAAGCACCCACGGTGTTCTTCTCGAAGTTCATGATATGGACCGGATTGTCCGTACTGATCTTCCTTGTCCTTCATTTTTTCAATTTCTATTTCATACGCCTGGGACTCGTTCCGGGTGACCCGAAAGATTTCTACTCTGTCGCCTATACATTGTTCAGCGTACCCGCGTACAATTATATCTATCTCTTCTGTTTCGCCCTTCTGGGCCTTCATCTGTACCATGCCTTTTACTCGGCCTTCCAGACTCTCGGGCTCAACCACAGGATCTGGTCGCCGGTAGTGAATATCGCTGCATTGATCTATTCAATAGTCATACCCCTGGGATTCGCTTTTATTTCAGTCGCTATCTGGCAGTTCAGGTAGTAAATTATCAGATTATGGGAGAATTAGTTTCAAAGATTCCTGATGGTCCTCTTGCACAGAAATGGACTAAATACAAATCGTCGGTGAAGCTTGTCAGTCCGGCCAACAGGAAAAAGCTGGATATCATTGTTGTCGGTACAGGCCTGGCAGGAGCGAGTGCTGCTTCCTCTCTGGGTGAGCTGGGCTATAATGTAAAGAATTTCTGTTATCAGGATTCTCCGCGCAGGGCTCATTCGGTTGCAGCGCAGGGTGGCATCAACGCGGCCAAGAATTATCAGAACGACGGCGACAGTGTTTACCGCCTCTTCCTTGACATGATCAAGGGCGGGGATTACAGGGCGCGCGAAGGCAATGTATACAGGGTGGCGGAAGTAAGCAATGATGTGATTGATCATTATACTGCCCTGGGAGTACCCTTTGCGAGGGACTACGGAGGAACGCTGGATACCCGCTCATTCGGAGGCGTACAGGTTTCGAGAACATTCTACGCAAAAGGCCAGACGGGTCAGCAGTGCCTGCTTGGCTGTTATTCCTCCCTTAGCCGTCAGGTAAAAAAGGGGAGCGTTAAGATGTACCCGAGGCGCGAGATGCTTGACCTGGTCGTTGTTGATGGCAGAGCCAGGGGTATCATAACACGCAATCTCATAACGGGCGGGATCGAAAGACATTCCGCTCATGCCGTGGTGCTTGCCACGGGCGGTTACGGCACAATTTATTATCTGTCGACACTCGCTGTCAACTCCAACGCCAGTGCGGCATGGAAGGCTCACAAAAAAGGTGCCTTCTTCGCCAACCCCAGCTTTGTACAGATACATCCCACATGCGTTCCGCAGCTCAATGAGTTCCAGTCGAAGCTCACGCTGATGTCGGAGTCGCTCCGTAACGACGGAAGGGTATGGGTCCCGAAAAGCAAAGGCGATAAGCGCCCCGCCAACGGGATCCCCGAAGAAGAGAGGGATTATTTTCTTGAAAGAAGGTATCCGGCCTTCGGAAACCTCGTCCCGAGGGATGTGGCCTCAAGGGCTGCCAAGGAGAGATGCGACGCCGGTTACGGGGTCGGGGAAACGGGACTGGCAGTCAACCTCGACTTCAGGGATGCCATCAAAAAACAGGGCAGAAAGGCAATTGAAAATAAGTACGGGAACCTTTTCGAAATGTATAAGACGATCACCGGAAAGGACCCCTACGAGGAGCCCATGAGGATTTACCCGGCAGGACACTACACCATGGGGGGTCTCTGGGTGGACTATGAGCTGATGACGACAATACCCGGACTTTACGCTGTCGGGGAATCAAACTTCTCCGACCATGGAGCCAACAGGCTCGGCGCAAGCTCTCTCATGCAGGCAGCTGCCGATGGCTATTTCATCCTTCCGAACACCATCAGCAACTATCTCGCCGATCAGATAAGGGTCCCTGCGATACCCACCGATACTCCGGAATTTGATGAGGCAGAAAAAGGGGTTACGGAGATACTGAACAGGCTTATTTCAATAAAGGGGAAGGAGACGGCTTCATCGTTCCATAAGCGCCTGGGAAAGATTATGTGGGACCATTGCGGCATGTCCCGCAATGAGGCGGGGCTGAAAAAGGCTCTCGGGTTGATAAGGGAACTCCGGGAGGAGTTCTGGCAGAACCTGATCGTTCCGGGCTCGGTCGATGAGCTGAACATGGAGCTTGAAAAAGCCGGAAGGGTGGCTGACTATTTCGAGCTGGCGGAGCTGCTTGTTATGGATGCCCTTAACAGGAAGGAGTCGTGCGGCGCCCACTTCAGGGAGGAGTACCAGACACCCGACGGAGAAGCGCAGAGGAATGACGCGGAGTATACCTATGTTGCGGCATGGGAATTCACCGGGGAAGGTAAACCCCATAAGCTTCACAGGGAGGAGCTTAAGTTTGAGGAGGTGGAGATGAAAGTACGGTCGTATAAATAGTCTTGAAAGAAATATTTTATGAAATTTACGTTAAAGATCTGGCGGCAGAAGAATGCAGAAGCTAAGGGGGCGTTTGTCACCTACAGGGTGGAGGAGATCTCGCCTGAGATGTCGTTCCTTGAGATGCTCGACGCCCTCAACAAGAAACTTGCCGCTGAGGATAATGATCCGGTGGCTTTTGATCACGACTGTCGCGAAGGGATATGCGGGTCGTGCGGCATGTATATCAACGGGCATCCCCACGGTCCTGTTCCCGCTGTCACAACATGCCATCTCTCGATGAGGCACTTCAGGGACGGGGAAACGATATGGATCGAGCCCTGGCGGGCGAAGCCCTTCCCCGTGATCAAAGACCTGATAGTAGACAGGAGCGCCTTTGACAAAATCCAGTCAGCAGGAGGATTTATCTCGGTCAATACCGGCGCCGCACCGGAGGCAAACTCGATACCTGTCAGGAAAAAGGATTCAGATGAAGCATTCGATTCCTCAATATGCATAGGTTGCGGGGCCTGTGTGGCAGCATGCAAGAATGCATCTGCCATGCTTTTCGTCTCGGCTAAGATCTCCCAGCTCGCCCTCCTGCCCCAGGGAAGGGTTGAAGCAAAAGAGAGGGTGAGAGCCATGGTGGAAAAGATGGATGAGCTGGGCTTCGGGAATTGCTCAAATACCGGCGCCTGCGAAGCCGAATGCCCCAAGGAGATAAAGCTCACAAATATTGCCCGGCTCAACCGGGAATATTACAAGGCATTCTGAACCGGAGAATTCCGGCGGTGAATCGCTTATATTGAAACAGTCCGGGTTGCCTCTTTATGGTCTCTTCCTTACCTGCACCTTTGCAGCTTGCTCATAGTACTGGATCAGGCCGCCGTGGTCATCCTTCCCCTTACCGTCAGCCTTAAGCCACTCCATGATCCCAAGGACCTCCTCCGTGAGTATTCCCGGGACACCCAGTTCCTTTGCGGTATCGAGCGCGTTGATGAGGTCCTTGATATGCAGTTCTATGCGAAACCCTGGTTTGAAATTGCCATCCAGGATCAGGGGCATTTTTGCATCGAGGGCTGTGCTTCCGGCCAGTCCCCCGCGAATAGCCTGATAGACCTTCTCCGGGTCGACACCGGCCTTGGTCGCCAGAGTCATTGCCTCCCCAATGGCTGCAATATTAAGGGCCACGATGATCTGGTTGGCCAGCTTGGCAATATTGCCGCTTCCCGTGTCACCGACCAGCTTCACTGATGCACCCATTACTCCGAGCATATCTTTTACCCTGTTGAAAGCATCTTCGGGCCCGCCAACCATTATGGCCAATGTCCCATCAATGGCTTTTGGCTCCCCGCCGCTCACAGGAGCATCGAGCATGATGACATCCTTTGCCAGCAGTTTTTCCGCAATCTCCCTGGTGACCAGAGGCGCTATCGAGCTCATGTCGACAACCACCGATCCTGGCTTTATACCATCCGCGATGCCATCCGGTCCGAGCACGACATCCCTGACATCGGGGGAGTTTGGCAGCATGGTTATGACAATCCCGCACTGAGCGGCAACACCGGCTGATGACCTTGCGGCTTCGGCCCCGTCATTGACCAGCTCCTTCACAGCATCCGGATTAATATCGTATACCACCAGAGGGTAGCCTGCCTTCATAAGGTTCCTCGCCATGGGCTTTCCCATTATTCCCAGCCCTATAAATCCTGTTTTGTCCATTTTACTAATATTTTAGCGTTTCTGTTAAACTGGTTTTAATACCACCTTTACTGCTTCCTTTGATTCACTCATCTCGAATGCTCTTTCCCACTCATCGATCCCAAGTTCATGTGTTATCAGCTTTTCCAGATCGACCAAGCCCTTTTCCATCAGTGTAAGGCATTTCTCCCAAACATCCCATGTATGGCTGAAATGGCCTTTGAATGTAACGGATTTTGCAATTATCGGGTCAAGGCTGAATCCGACAGGCTGGCGCCCCCATCCTATTTTGGTGATCTGACCGGCGGGTCTCACAGCATCGATCGAGAGCTTAAGCGTGGATGAGCTCCCTGCAAGGTCGAGTACCAGGTCAGCTCCATACCCGTCGCCGAGCGACATGATCCTGCCGAGAGGATCTTCCGTGGAGGAGTTGATGACTATGGTTGCTCCGAACTCCTTTGCCAGCTCAAGGCGCCTCTCATCACCCTCTGTGCCAATAACTACAATTTCTCCCGCGCCTGAGAGTTGTGCCAGCCGGGCACACAGGATCCCGATCGATCCGGGCCCTATCACCACCACAGTGTCGCCAGGATTAACATTACTGTTGATAACCAGCGATTTATAAGCAACGCAGAATGGTTCAGTGATGGATGCGGCTTTCAGGGAGACATTATCCGGAACACGGTGGAGTATCCTTTCGGGAACTTTTACATACCTGGCAAAAGCACCGTCGACGTGGAATCCGTATCCCTTCCTCTCCCTGCACAGATGGTAATTATTCTGTCTGCACATTGTGCATTTGCCGCAATACTCCGCATGGGTTTCGGAGGTTACCCTGTCGCCGGCCGAAAATTTCGTTACCCCTGCTCCGGCCTTAACGATTGTTCCGGCAAACTCGTGTCCCAGAATAAAGGGACGGACGAACTTAAAGGCTGAAGTGTTCTTATGCAGGTGCGGATCGGTGCCACATACTCCTGTATAAGCCACTTCGACAAGCACATCCGTATCTCCGGTCGCAGGCACCGCAACGTCCCGCAGTTCTGTAGCGCCCGCGGCGTCTGCATATTTTACTACTGCTTTCATTGTTTCCATTATAAATATCCTCCAGTTAATCAATTAAAAATTAAACTCAGTATCCAGAGAGTTGCCCCTGCTGTTGTACCTAGTACCAGAGTACCGGTGCTCTGAAGCTTATACCCTGTTTTAATGTCCATCTGCGACATCTGGGTAACCACCCAGAAGAAACTGTCGTTGGCATGCGAGACCACCATTGCACCGGCGCCGACAGACAAAACCATAAGTGATCTGGCGATATCTGAGTCAAACCCGAGTGAAGGAAGCAGGGGTGCAATAATGGAAGCTGTTGTAATAATTGCCACGGTAGAGGATCCCTGGGCACTCTTTATGGTGGCGGCTATTATAAACGGGAGCCAGATCCCAAGGCTGACCACCGACAATGTTTCCCCAATGGTGCCGGCAAGACCGGAATTCTGCAGGACCTTGCCGAAAGCACCGCCCGCCCCGGTTATCAGGATAATCGTTGCCGAGCTAATCAACCCCTTTCCGACCCAGCCTGATTCTGAGAACATGCCTTTTTCCCTCTTCCTTGGCAACAGGAAAGCGATCAGCACGCCTATCAGCAGGGCAATAACCGGTTCACCAAGAAAACCGAAAATACCTTTAAGGGTACCTTCCCCCAGTGGATTTGTCGGAAAATCCGAAACAGATTTCAATACTATAAGGATGATCGGCAGGAAAATCGGTGCCAGGGCCCTTGCGGGTGAGGGCGACTCCTTCATCTTTACGGCAATCTGCTCCTCCGTTATTTCCGGATTGGGTTCGATGGGAACCCTTGCCGCAATTTTTATTGAAAAGAGCCATCCCATGGTGAGCGCAGCAATGCTTGCAATTATTCCGAACATGATTACCAGACCGAGATTGGCTCCCAGTATCCCGGCAGCAGCAACGGGACCCGGAGTGGGGGGTACAAGGCAATGGGTCGCTGTAAGTCCCAGGCTGAGGGCGATCGCGGGGCCCGCAAGCGAGATTTTTGCCCTCTTCGAAAGAGCTTTGTTGAGCGGGGATAATATAACAAAGCCCGAATCGGCATAAACAGGGATTGATACAAAATATCCGATGATGGCCATTGCAAGAGGGACGTTCTTCTGTCCGGTTATCTTTAAGATCCTGTCTGCCAGAGTGTACGCTCCTCCCGAGTATTCAAGGAAGGTCCCGATTATAGTACCGGCAACTATTACGATGCCTATATAACCCAGGGTGTTGCCGAAGCCGGTGTTGATCGACTGGACTATCTCCTTCAGCGGCATGCCGGTAAATATTCCAAAGGCGAGTGCTGCAAAAAGCAGGGCCAGGAATGGATGGAGCTTAATCCTTGTCGATGAAAGAATTATGAAAAGAATACAGAGTATCAGTACAATGATTAACAGCATCAGATTGTTTTAAACATTGGCCGGGTACAGGAATTAAAATCAGGATATTTTATTATCGGCATACCTGTAAATGTATCTGTTCACATAAGTTTCCTTACTGAATCAATGATCTTATCCGTGGTCAGCCCGTATTCTTCAAGGAGTTCATCATAGCTGTGGGCTGACTGACCGAACCGGTCTTCGATGCCTATCGGAATGACGGGTGTAGCGTTTCCCCTCAGTATATAGGTGATGACGCTTGCCAGGCCTCCTATCAGGGAATGTTCCTCTGCCGTTACTATTCCCTTCACCCCCGATGCGAATCGTTTGATCTCATCCTCGTCGACCGGCTTCAATGAACTGACATTCACCACTCTGACAGATATACCTTCTTTTTCGAGTGTCTCAGCGGCCTCAAGTGCCTTTGATACCATGATCCCATTTGCAAATACCGTAATGTCGCTTCCCTCCCTTATCAGATAAGGTTTCCCGACAACAAATTCCTGATCTTCGGGGAATGTATCGGGAATATCATGGCGGTTAATCCTCAGGTAGACAGGGCCCTTGTATCCGGCGATCTTCCGCACCATTTTTCTTGTTTCGGTACCATCGGCCGGCACCAGGACCGTCATGTTCGGGACAGCTCTCATTATTGCGACATCCTCTACCGACTGGTGTGTAGCCCCGTCGCCGAAGTCCGACAGCCCGGCGGATGATCCGACGATCCTGACGTTGAGGGATGGTATGCATATGGCCTGACGGATCTGGTCGAAGGATCTTCCTGCTGCAAATACTGCAAAGGAGTTTGTAAAAGCTATCTTACCCGTAAGCGAGAGACCTGCCGCGAAGGAGGTCATGTTAGCCTCTCCGATCCCCATCTCAAAAAACCTTTCCGGGAACTCCTCCTCAAAGAGAGAGGTCATTGTCGATTTTCCAAGGTCCGCCTCGAGAACAACAATATCCTTGTTCTCCCTTCCGAGCTCTACAAGAGTCTCACCATAGACCTGTCTGGGATTCTGTATTTTCATTTATTCCTGATTTTTTCTGTATAATTCCGCACAAGCACAATCAAACTGTTCCCTGGTAAGCTCACCATTATGGAAACCGACAACATTCTCCGCGAATGATATTCCCTTTCCCTTCACTGTATGGGCAATGATCAGTTTCGGCTTGTCGGTAACCCTGTCAGCCTCTTCAAGAACATAAAGGATCTGTTTTATGTTATGTCCGTCGGTTTCTGACACATGCCAGCCGAAGGCTTCCCATTTTTCCCTGACAGGGTTGGTATTATAGCGTTCGGCCACCGGTCCCATTGCCTGCAGTCTGTTTTTATCGAGAAAAACCGTAAGGTTACCAAGTTTATAATATGAGGCGCTCATGGCGGCTTCCCATATCTGACCTTCGGCTATTTCGCCGTCACCGATAATACAATATACTCTGCCCGGGCTTTTGTCAATCCTCAGTCCTGCGGCCATTCCGCATGCCATCGAGAGGCCCTGTCCGAGAGAGCCGGTATTGCCCTCTATTCCGGGAGTGGTTTTCATTTCCGGATGCCCCTGAAGCATTGCGCCAAGCTTTTTCACCTTCTCCAGTTCTGTTTTGGGGAAATAGCCTGCTTCAGCCAGGGCGGCATATTGTATCAGGGCGGCATGTCCCTTGCTCAGGAGGAACCTGTCACGTCCGCTCCACTTCGGGTTTTTCGGATCATGATTCATCCTGTGAAAATAGAGTACCGCGACAATCTCGGCAAGTGAACAGGATCCTCCGAGATGACCTTTCTGACCCACGCCAACCATTCTGATCACATCGAGCCTCAGGGTGCAGGCAATTTTTTCAAGTTCGGCAATATTCATTGTTATGGGAACTGAGAGATTTCTAACTGACTTGATTATCCCGATAAATATATGATTTATTCATAAGGAACGGAAATGAGATCCATACTATTCAGTTCAAGGGCCGATAAAAACCCATAACCCGTTTCCCTGCCATATACGCAACCGGTGTCGATCGGGATCACATTCGATTTTTCGTCTAAAAGTCTTCTGACATGGCTTAATGTTTTAGGACGATGGCCATGGATGATGGTTTTACCGGCAAAGACCGGGTTGTTATATGAAAAAGATGTCTCCCATATCATATTAAACCTGTCAGAGAAGGGATCTTGAGCCCTGTCGTTGAATCCGGCATGCACAAAAATGAAGTCCCCTATCCTGCTGTAATATTCCAGCCCCTCAAAAAAGCCAATGTATTTCTGTCCGATATCTTCCACATCCTCAGCGCCGAAGCTGCGGAGCGTCGATTCTCCGCTGTTCATCAGCCATAAAGGAAGCATGTTACGGTCGTGGTAACTGTCGCAGAGCATCCTCTCGTGGTTGCCGGTAAGGGTAGTGATCCTGAAGCCTTTGTCAATCAGATCAATGATAAAATCAACTACTTCCCTGCTCTGATCTCCTCGGTCGATATAATCACCCAGCAGTACTAGCTGGTCGCTTCTGGTGAGTCTGATTCTGTTGAGGACCAGTTCGCTGAACTGGCTGAAGCATCCGTGTATATCGCTTATGGCATACAGCTTACCCATGATGCATCATGAGCATACTTCCTCGATGTCCTTTACAGTTTTCGGGACAGGTTTGCCCAGCAGTTTACTTCCCTTTGAGGTGATAAGTATATCATCCTCGATTCTGACTCCCCCCAGTTCCATAAATGGCTCAATCTTCCCGTAATTGATAAACTCCGTGAATTTTTCTTCTGACCTCCATTTCTCAATCAATTCGGGGATGAAATAGATACCCGGTTCAACTGTCAGCACGTGTCCCGGCTTATATGGCAGGGCGAAACGCAGGAATGCGAGTCCGAACTGTTCGCTTCTTTTCACCTCGTCGCTGTATCCGATATAGTTTTCTCCAAGCGCCTCCATATCATGAACATCGAGACCCATCATGTGTCCAAGTCCGTGCGGCATGAAGAGGGCGTGAGCGCCTGCTGCCACAGCCTCGCCGGTGTCGCCTTTCATGAGGCCCAGTTCTTTCATCCCTTCGGTTATGATCCTGCAGGCATCAAGGTGCACATCGCGGTTCGACAATCCCGGCCTGGCGGCTTTTATCGATTCTGTATTTGCCTTCAGGACAATCTCGTAAACTTCTTTCTGTTTCTGGCTGAACCTGCCGCCTACAGGTGTGGTGCGTGTAAGATCAGAGGAGTAGTTCATGTTTGTTTCCGCACCTGCATCCGTGACCATCATTCTCCCTTTTTTTAGGATGTTGTCGTGAGAGTGGTTATGAAGGGTTTGTCCGTTCATGCTCAGTATGATCGGGAAGGCTGTTCCATTTCCCCTGGCGAGTGCGATGCCTTCTATCGTTCCGAAGATCTCCTGCTCCCTGACGCCGGGCTTGCACATCCTCATAGCCGTTACATGCATTTCGTAAGCGATATCGACTGCCTTTT